>CACXEJ010000068.1 GCA_902766595.1 Ruminococcus flavefaciens
ATAGCAAAACCCGAGGACGTTATGCCCTCGGGTTACATAGAAATTATTAAGTTCCGTTAAGGATAGCGGGCAAACGGCGCCCCTACTATTTGTGAGAATAACGCCGCCAGAATATAATAGTGCTGCTTTTTTCTCAAACCGTGGCTGCCTTGAAAGGCAGCCTTTGTCATTTCCGCTCCTTACGGCATATTATGAGAATAAATCAGAAAGGAGCTGTGACTATGGATATACCAATACTTATTTCTCTTGCCGTTCTCATCATTATCGCCGGAGCGGAGATGTACTGCCTCTTTATAGCCGACCGGAAGATACGCTCGCGTCCTCCCCTGACTGCCGTGATACCGGTCCTGCCGGACTCGCCGTTTCTCGAAGCCGCCCTCGACCGGACAGTTGACCTGATACTTCGCGGAGACTGTCCCATAAACCGGATACTGCTCATCAACTACGGCGGCGATGAAGCAGCAATATCCCTGTGCAGAGCCTTCTGTGCCGACTTTAAGGAAGCCTCTCTCGTCCGCCCGGAGGAACTTGAAAAAATTCTCGCGGAAACATTTGCAAAAAGCGAAAAAATGTAGTATAATATATAATGTATTATTATGCGCAGAGGTGATAAGGTTGGAGCACGATGTCCTGCACATCGAGGGTACTGTCGAAAATATTCTTTTCAAAAATGAAGCAAACGGCTATGTCGTTCTCGACCTTGACGCCGGCGGTGAACTGATAACTGTCGTCGGAGAGCTCGGCGATATCGAGGAGGGCGAAGGTCTTATCCTCGAGGGCAATTACGTTACACACCGCAAGTTCGGCACACAGTTCCGGGCAGAATACTGCGAGAGGAAGCTGCCGGACACAGTAGTGAACATAGAAAAATACCTCGCATCAGGTGCTATCAAGGGCATAGGTCCGGGACTCGCAAAGAAGATCGTCAACGTTTTCGGCGCTCAGACTCTCGACATTATGGAGCACGATCCGATGAGACTCAGCGAGATAAAGGGCATTTCCGTCTCTCGCTGCGAGGAGATCGCCGATGAGGCACGGAAGCTCTTTGCGCTCCGGTGCATACTCTCATTCCTTGCACAGTATGACATCAAATCACAGTTTGCGATGAGAACATACCGCAAATTCGGCGGCGACTCAATGACGCTCCTCAAACAGAACCCCTACCTGCTGTGCGGCGAGTCCATAGAGCTCGACTTTCGTAAAGCCGACTCGATTGCCTATGATATGCACATCGACCGCAGTGACCGCAAGCGCGTCATTGCCGGTATGCAGTACATTCTCCGCGCAAATACCTCCCTCGGACACTCCTGTCTGCCGCTTGAGACTCTGCTCCAGAAATCGGGAACTGCTCTCGGCATAAGCGAGACGGATTTCTACCGCTGCTACAACGCCGCTCTCGACGATAACGAACTGTTCGAGTACATCAAAAACGAGCGCGAATATGTCTATCTTCCGGACTATTTCTACGCAGAGCAGTTCATCGCGGACAGGATACATATCCTCAAGGACTTCTCCTCGCCCGAAGATTTCAACTACGATACCCTCATCAACATCGAAGAGGAGGAACACAGTATCCGCTATGAAAAGCTCCAGCGGCAGGCTATCACGACCGCAGTTTCACGCGGACTTATGATACTCACCGGCGGACCGGGTACAGGTAAGACCACCACCCTCAACGCCATTATCTCGATATTTGAAAAGAAGGGCTGCCGGGTACTCCTCGCCGCCCCCACCGGACGCGCTGCAAAGCGTATGTCCGACCTCACAGGCTGCGAAGCCAAAACTATCCACCGTCTGCTCGAGGTAGTCTACGATGCCGGCGGCAGAACGGTCTTTGCACACAACGAGACAAATCCCCTTGAATGTGACGTTCTTGTTATCGACGAGATGTCTATGGTGGACGTTCTACTCTTTGAAAAGCTGCTCCGTGCGGTAAGGCTCGGCTGCAAGCTGATAATGGTCGGAGACAGCGACCAGCTCCCGTCAGTGGGCGCCGGAAACCTTCTCGGTGACCTCATCGCCTGCGGTATAGTTCCCACTATCGAGCTGAAGGAGATATTCCGTCAGGCTCAGCAGAGCTGCATCGTCACGAACGCTCACAGGATAGTTTCAGGACAGTACCCCGACCTCACACAGAAGAACAACGATTTCTTCTTCTTCAAGCGCGACGATTACGAAAAATCCGTCCAGCTCGTCGCTGACCTCGTGAAAACAAGGCTGCCCAAAGCCTATAAATACTCCCCTGTAGAGGATATTCAGGTGCTCACGCCGTCGCGCAAGGGCACACTCGGTTCTGTCGAGCTGAACAAGGTGCTCCAGAACGAGCTCAATCCTCCGGCTCAGGGAAAAGCCGAATACAAGAGCTATATCTTCACCTTCCGCGAGGGCGACAAGGTGATGCAGACACGCAACAACTACGACATCGTATGGAACAAGGACGGCGAACAAGGTACCGGCATATTCAACGGCGATATCGGTATCATTCGCAAGATAAGTCCGGCAGCTATGACCGCTGTCATCGACTTTGACGGCAGGATAGCCAGCTATCCGTTCGACCTCCTGTCGCAGATAGAGCTCGCCTATGCGATAACCGTCCACAAGAGTCAGGGCTGCGAATTTGAAGCCGTCATCATACCACTTATGGAAGGCTTTGAGAAGCTCTCCTACCGCAACCTCCTCTACACAGCTGTTACAAGAGCCAAAAAGCTCCTGATACTTATAGGCTCTGAGGAAAAGATACACGAAATGGTCGATAACAACAAACGGACAAGACGTTATACCTGTCTGCGCGCAATGCTCACCTCGACCGCCGGCAAGGACGTTCACGCACCTGTCAGCGAGAGCGGTGCAGGTATACTCGAGGTCCTCGGAATGATAGAAAGAAAGGAACAGAAATAAAATGGCAAATACTGATATCGGTATAGATCTCGGCACGTCAAATATCGTTATGACTATGGGAAACAAGGGCGTTGTCCTCAGCGAGCCCTCGGTCATAGCCTACAATACAAGGACAGAGCGCGTTCTCGCGGTCGGCAGGGAAGCCTACGAGATGATAGGCAGAAACCCCGACTACATCGCCGTTGTCCGCCCTATCAGTGAGGGTGTAATCTCGGACGACGACCTCGCTCACAGTATGATACGCGAATTCATACTCAAGGTTACAGGTCACCAGCTGCTCAAGCCGAGGATAGTAATATGCGTTCCCTCGTTCATCACGGACATCGAGAGCCGCGCTGTCGTTGACGCTGCAAAGAGTGCAGGCTCGCGTCAGGTCTACCTCATTCAGGAGCCTATCGCCGCTATGATCGGTGCCGGAGTAAATATCACAAAGGCAAAAGGTCATATGATCGTTGACATCGGCGGCGGTACGACCGACGTCGCTATCGTCTCGATGAACGGCGTTGTCACCTCCCACACGATAAAGACTGCCGGAAACGCTATCGACCGCTCCATTATGAAGTATATGCAGAACAAGTTCAAGCTCCTCATCGGTGAACGCACTGCCGAGAAAGTCAAAATGGAGCTCTGCAACCTCTACGATCCGAGCGACGAGATGACGTTTATGGTCAAGGGCAGAAGCCTGCTGAAAGGTCTCCCGGCACAGGTGCTGCTCAGTGAAACAGAGCTGTTTGAGGCTATCGAGGACGACACCTTCGCCATTATGGAAGCCGTGAGAAAAGTCCTCGAGGACGCTCCCCCGGAGCTCGTCGGTGACATCTACGACAACGGTCTGCTTATGACCGGCGGCGGTGCTCTTCTCGGCGGACTTCCCCAGCTCATCAAGCGTACTATCGGCATCAACTGCAATATCGCAAAGGACTCCATAAACTGCGTTGCAAAGGGTACGGGTATGGCTTTCGGAAAGATGACCGCCCTCCTCGACGGCTTCGAGTCCGCAACTGTTTACAAATACAGATAAGCTGCTATGATAGAGGTTTCAAAGGACAGACTTGACAAGATCGCAAAAAAGATCTCTCTTGACCGGAAAATAAACCGCTTCTCAAACTTCATAGGAAAGGTATTCGTACCGGTCATCGCCGCGGAGCTCCTGCTGTCGTTCCTTATGCAGGACAAGCTGCATTTTATTCTGTGGATACTGATATTTGCAGTCGCTGACATAGCCCTCACGATCGCAGCATTATTCTTCATTATTTTTACTGATACCGCTGTCAAAATAATAAGAAGCACCGGCAGTATATCAGACGCAGTCAGAATGTCCCGGCTCGTCAAGCGTGAAAAAACTTATTACGAGATTTTCAATAAAGAATTATGCTCCGATGAGGCGCTTGCCGCAGCTGACCGGCTGGTAAAAAGTGCGGACAAGAATAAAATCGACTACCTCGCCGCACTGACGCTCAAGCTCTGCTGTCACGATATGAGATGTGAAACTGACAAGGCTGGAATTCTGCTCGCTGAGATAGAAAAGCTGCCTGAAAAACGCCTCATCGAACGCAATGAGCATATGGTCGCTCAGCTTGACTACTGCTCGGCAGCTAATAACGATCTGCGTTACCTTTCAGTCATAGAGGAATATTCTGACCTGCTGGCTGGTACGCCGGAAAGATGCGGAACAGGTTCAGCGCTTTCAGCGTTTCTTGCAATTGCAGCTCAAGAAGCTGTCATTGACCGCAGATATGATACGGCTCTGGAGTATTACGACTGGGCGCTCGAATACAGAAATGAGAAGAATACTTACTCTAAGAAATCTCCCTCAAATATGAAGATCTACAATACTGCCGCGCTGCACCTCGACAAAGCTGCTGCTCTGCTGAAAATGGGTGACGCTCAGGCAGCCTCCGAAGAACTCGGGACTGCCGACGACCTTGCAGCCGAGCTGACCTGCGAAATACCGCCGATCTTTCTGAAAGAACGCGGCGAACTTGTCTCGCTCTTGACTATTCTCCCGTAATGGGGTATAATAGATATATACTATAACTAAGGAGTGTTTTAATAAAATGAGCGAATGTACACACGACTGCTCTACCTGCGGAAGCGACTGCTCCAGCAGAACTGAACCTCAGAGCTTACTTGAAAAGCCTAATAAAATGAGTAATATCGGCAAGGTCATCGGCGTTGTCAGCGGCAAGGGCGGTGTCGGAAAGACTCTCGTTTCTTCCCTGCTCGCTGTTTCTATGCAGAGAATGGGCAAGAATGTCGGTATCCTCGACGCTGATATAACCGGTCCGTCTGTACCGAAGGCTTTCGGTATCCACGAAAAGGCTGATGCCTGCGAATTCGGCATCATACCGGTCAAGAGCAAAATGGGCATCGACGTTATGTCCGTAAACCTTCTCCTTGAAAAGGAGAGCGATCCCGTTGTATGGCGCGGACCTGTCATCGCAGGAGTAGTAAAGCAGTTCTGGACCGATGTTATCTGGAAGGACATCGACTGTCTCGTTGTTGATATGCCTCCCGGAACCGGCGATGTTCCCCTGACAGTTTTCCAGTCTATCCCCGTAAACGGCATCGTTATCGTTACCTCTCCTCAGGAGCTCGTTTCGATGATCGTAGAGAAGGCTGTTAAGATGGCTAAGCTGATGAATATCCCGATACTCGGTATCATTGAGAATATGAGCTACTACGAATGTCCCGACTGCGGCAAGCGCCACAGCATCTACGGTGACAGCCACATCGATGAGATCGCTGCTCAGTACGATATTCCCGTACTTGCAAAGCTCCCGATCTGCACTGACCTCGCAAAGCACTGCGATCAGGGTACAGTTGAGCTCTTCGAGGGCGACTGGCTCGACGAAGCAGTTGAGAAGATAGCTGAATAATGATAATATAAAAGGACGTTCGCAATGAACGTCCTTTTTCTATGCTGTATGGAACGCAGTCACAGCATTCCCCATAAACAGTTTACTTTCCGATGACTGCAAAAGCCTGCTTCAGATTTGCTGCCGGAATTATCTCTATGCCGTAGTCCTTTGGATCTATCGCTCCCATAGACTGCTTCGGCACTACGCATTTCCCGAAGCCCATACGCTCTGCCTCACGGATACGCTGTGCGATGTGGGACACGGAACGTATCTCGCCGCCGAGTCCAATCTCGCCGAATGCAACGAGATCCTCGTCTATCTGCTTATCCATAATTCCCGAATACAGCGACATCGCAACAGGCAGATCACCTGCCGGTTCGTCCAGCTTAAAGCCGCCCACGATGTTGAGATAAACGTCCAGCGAACCCATAAAAATACCGAGTCTCTTTTCGAGGACTGCTATTATTATGCTCAGGCGGTTGAAATCAAAGCCGGTGGTCATACGTCTCGGGGCTGAATAGCTGGTCTTTGAAGCGAGTGCCTGAACCTCCGCAAGTATCGGTCGGCTGCCCTCCATAACGCAGGCAACGCACGTTCCGGAAACATTGTGCGGACGGCCTGCAAGCAGCATCTGCGAGGGGTTATCGACCTCACGCAAGCCCTTGTCGAGCATTTCAAAAACACCTATCTCGTTGGTCGAACCGAAACGGTTCTTGACCGCTCTCAGCAGACGGTAGCTCTGGTGGCGCTCACCCTCAAAATAGAGAACAGCGTCCACGATGTGCTCCATTACCTTCGGACCCGCAATAGCGCCGTCCTTGTTGACGTGACCGACTATGATGATCGGTATCTCAAGGTTTTTAGCGGTGTGCATAAAGAGGTTCGTACACTCCCTGACCTGTGTGATACTGCCCGGGCTTGAAGCGATCCTGCTGATGCTCATAGTCTGGATAGAGTCGATAATGGCTATATCAGGCGAGCTGGAAGAGATAGTCGCCGCAACGGCTTCTGCATCGGTCGCGGTGAGAATGTAGAGGTTTTCGGTATCAACGCCGAGGCGCTGCGCACGGAGCTTTATCTGCCGCGCGGACTCCTCTCCCGAAACATACAGCACGGAGTGATCCTCGCCGAGATACTGGCATATCTGGAGGAGTATCGTACTCTTTCCGATGCCGGGTTCACCGCCGAGAAGCACAAGAGAGCCCTTGACGAGTCCTCCTCCGAGAACGCGGTTCAGCTCCCCTACTCCGGTGTCGTAGCGAACATCGCTGTCCGCACCTATTTCCTCAAGCTCAAGTATATTATCAGAGAGGTCGGGAGAGCCCTGCGAGGCTGTTCTTCCGGAAGCCGGCGTGTTGTCCGCAAGCTCCTCCTCGAAGCTGTTCCACGCACCACAGGACGGACATTTGCCGTTCCATTTCGTGCTCTCATAGCCGCACTGATTGCAGGTGTAAACGTATCTCAATCTCGCCATTATTTACCTCCGTCAGCGGAAAGCCTTCTGTATCACCTCATCGGTGAGGACGTATCTGCGTCCGCAGTCGATGACATTGTCTGTACGCGAGTAGCCGGTCACCTTTTCCGTGCTTCCGAGCGCAAAGACGTCGCTCTGCCCCGGATCCGGCGAAAAATAGACCTTTTTGTCAATGTCGCAGTATATAGTTCCGTTGAATGTCATACACGAAGCAGCCTCCGCAGCCGTGTCGGCATTCAGAGAATATATACTGCACTCTGCTGTATCGAACGCGCCCTCAGAGAATATGAGCTCCGGAACATTATCGCCGTTCATATCAGCAATATCAAAGGCTGCATCGCTCTCAGCACTCTGCTTCTTTTCGGCAAGTATCTTCTTATACTGCTCCTTCTGTGCATCAGTGAGGACAGCTCCCCAGCTCTCGGAACAGTAGAGTGCATACTTCAGCGAATTCGCACCGAATGAGTACCTTCTGCCAACATTGATGCAGGGCGTTGAAGTATAGACCTTGATAGCCGTGTCATATTCTGAACTGGTGACCTCTTCGTTGTTGACCTCATAAGTCAGTCTGCCGCCGGAGGACATAGCATTCAGGTTGTTATAGAATTTATCCTTGGAAATGATCTCGCCGTCCTCGATCGCCTTGAACTCGATTATGTCAAAGTTCTTTCCGTTGTAGGTGAAGCTGATCACGGATTTCTCAGGATAGAAGCCCATAATTCCATTTGCGCCGTTCTCACCGAGACTGTCAGCGCTTCCGCCGGTCAGAGTATAGATGCGGCAGGGCGTTTCAAGCTCAGATGAGGGCGAGATTATGAGCTCCGGTGAACCGTCGCCCGTTATATCGATTATATCAAACATCGAACCGCCGTTTCCATCCTTATAATCGGCCGAGTTCCTGAATTCGTTCAGCTTTGCCTCATAGACTTTCTGCCAGTCAAAAACAATGCTTTCGGGCGTTATCTTCTCCGTAGTGGGTTCGATCTTGGAAACGGTCGTATTACCGCTTCCGCAGCCTGTCATTACAATAGCGGCAGCCATTCCTGCAGCTGCCAGCATAGCATACTTCATTATGAATACCTCCAATTCCACATACATTATAATTTTACCACTTTACAGCCATATTGTCAATATCAACTGACCGTTTTTTGTGATTTGTCCGCGTTATCAGCAGTGCAGCACGGGCGCACGGAATACGCCCCTACGGTGATTTTAGCATACATTTCCAGTCTGTGCGGAATGCCGGGGGCGGCGTTCCCTACAATGTTTTTTCCCCTGCACTTTAGGTCTTTGCGGGACGTCGAGGACGCCGTCCCCTACGATCTTACCTTGTTACAATTCCAAACCGCACGGAATACGCCCCTACAACCGGTATAGCATACAACTTTGAGTATTGACATATCTGTTATTGTGTGGTATAATTATTCTGTTGCAAAAACAGATATACCTACTTTTATTCTTCAGGGCAGGGTGAAATTCCCTACCGGCAGTTATAGCCTGCGAGCCGCTCTGCGGTTGATCCGGTGAGATCCCGGAGCCGACGGTAAAGTCCGGATGTGAGAAGATGTACACTTTTGCGTATATTGAGACCTATGCCCCGAATTCCGGGGCTTTTTATATTACAGGAGGCATTATGACTCACGAGGATTATATGAGAAGAGCTCTTGAGCTCGCTCAGAGAGGCATTGGCTTCACTTCACCCAACCCTATGGTCGGAGCCGTCATCGTCCGTGACGGAAAGATCATCGGTGAGGGCTGGCATAAACGTTACGGCGACCTGCACGCCGAACGGACCGCCTTTGCTTACTGTGATGAGAACGGCATCGACTGCTCCGGAGCGGATATGTACGTCACGCTCGAGCCCTGCTGCCACCACGGCAAGCAGCCGCCCTGCACCGAAGCCGTCATAGCTCACGGTATAAAGCGAGTTTTCATCGGCTCGGCAGATCCCAATCCGCTCGTTGCCGGAAAGGGTGTCCGTCAGCTCCGTGATGCAGGTATCGAGGTAACGGAAAACGTTCTCCGCAACGAATGTGACACGATAAACGAGATATTCTTCCACTATATAACGACAAAGCGTCCCCTCGTCACTATGAAGTACGCAATGACTATGGACGGCAAGATCGCCTGCCATACAGGCGAGTCTAAGTGGATAACCGGCGGGGAAGCCCGGCAGTTCGTCCAGCTCGAAAGACTGCGCCACTCCGCGATAATGGTAGGTATCGGCACAGTTCTCGCGGACGATCCGCTGCTCACCTGCCGCCTTGAAAACGGCAGGGATCCAATACGAATTATATGCGATTCACAGCTGCGTATACCGCTTGACTCAAATATCGTCCGCACGGCTGAAAAAGTCCCGACGATCGTCGCAGCAGTACGCGGCAATGAGGATAAAGCGGAGCTCCTCAGGGAACGCGGCATAAACGTGATACAGACATCTCCGGCTGACGGAAAGGTCGATCTCCGCGAGCTTATGCGCATTCTCGGGGAGGATATGAAGATAGACAGCATACTTCTCGAGGGCGGTGCGGAGCTCAACTGGTCCGCACTGAATTCAGGCATCGTGACAAAGGCTCAGGCGCACATCGCTCCGAAGATCTTCGGCGGCATAAACGCAAAGTCCCCTGTCGGCGGCACGGGAGTCCCCTCCCCGTCTGACGCTTTTGTCCTCGAAGACACTTCCATCAGAACTGTCGGCAGCGACTTCATTATCGAAGGGAGAGTGAAATATGTTCACGGGCATAATTGAAGAGGTCGGAACTGTCCGCGCAGTACACCGCGACGGCAACTCATCATATATCGAGATATGTGCAAAAACCGTGCTCGGTGACGTTCACACCGGCGACAGCATCGCTGTGAACGGTGTCTGCCTGACCGTTACCTCATTCACCGCAGACTCCTTCCGCGCCGACGTTATGAACGAAACTCTCAGCCGCTCATCGCTCGGGAGCCTGAAAAGCGGAAGTCCGGTCGATCTTGAAAGAGCTATGGCTGCCGGAGGAAGATTCGGAGGTCACATAGTCTCCGGTCACATCGACGGCACAGGTACGATAACCGACATAAAAAAGGACGGCATCGCCCACTGGTACACTATCAGCGCTCCGCCCGGAATACTGCGGTATATTGTCGAAAAGGGCTCGATAGCGATAGACGGTATAAGCCTGACGGTCGCAAAGGTGACCGATACAGATTTCAGCGTCTCGATAATCCCACACACAGCAGAAAAGACCGTTCTCTCGTACAAAAAAGCCGGCGATATAGTAAACCTTGAAAACGACATCATCGGCAAATACGTTGAAAAGCTGATGAACCCCGCTGAACCGGCTGCTTCCGAAAGCGGCATAACACTTGAATTTCTTGCCAGAAATGGTTTTTGAAAGGAGAATACAATGAAAACACTCACTGCAAAGCTCGCCTCAGCATTCACCGCAGCAGCACTCCTCACCGGATGCAGCGCAAATGTCAGCATCAACGACGACAAGAACTACGACGAGCAGCTTACCGACACAAAGCATTTCACGATAGATGATCCCACGGATTATTCCGCTATCGACATAAACCTCAAAACCGGCGGCATCACCGTCAAGCATACAGACGACAAAACTCCATCTATGGATCTGGAATGTCATGTTTTTGCTGACAGCGAACAGACCTGTCAGGATATTTCCAACCACATTACCGCCTTATGCAGACAGAAAAACGGCAAAATGCAGATCAGCATAGTCGAAAAAGTCTCCGGCAGCAGCGTTGAAGACTGGATAAAGGAGAACGATGAAAAGTGCCGCGTTGAACTCGCTGCCGTACTCAATATCCCCTCAGCTATTGACAATATCAGCGCAAACGTAGATACAGGAAATATAACCTTTGACAGCATCTCCGGAAAAATGAACGCCTATGTTGACATCGGCAATATCACCTGCACAGGTGCTGCTTTCACGAGCGACTCCTATGTCGAGTGCGATACCGGCAATATCACCGCAGCCAACTGCACCTACGATGCGCTCACTATGTTAAAGACCGATACCGGAAACATCGCCTTCGGACCTCCCGCAGCTGACTCAACCGGCGATGCGGCTCTTACCCTGAACAACGGTACTATCGACATCAAAAACAGTTCCGTATACAATATCACAAAGGGCAGGCCTGAAGACGGCAGCGTCACTATGAAAGCATCAAAGTGTACAGTTACTGTTTCTATACGTTCCGGTAAGATAAATATGGGCGGCGATCAGGAAGATACCACGGATAATAGTAAGGAGTGATCAGATGTTCCGGTACAACACGATAGAAGAAGCCTGCGAGGCTCTCAGGAACGGCGAGATAATCCTCGTCACCGACGATGAGGACCGCGAAAACGAAGGCGATATGATCTGCGCCGCTGAGTTTGCCACGACAGAAAACGTCAACTTTATGGCTGCTCACGCAAAGGGACTCATCTGTATGCCTATGAGCGCTGAGCTGTGCCATAAGCTTCATCTCCCCCAGATGGTCGATTACAACACCGATAACCACTGCACCGCTTTTACGGTCTCTATCGACCACGTCGATACCACCACCGGCATATCCGCTGAGGAGAGAGGCTACACCGCGCGTATGTGCGTTGACGCCGCCTCAAAGCCAGAGGATTTCCGCAGACCGGGGCATATGTTCCCTCTCACTGCCAAGAAAAACGGCGTCCTTGAACGCGAGGGACACACCGAAGCTACCGTCGATCTTATGAGGTTAGCCGGACTGAAAGAGTGCGGACTCTGCTGCGAGATAATGCGCGATGACGGTACTATGATGAGAGCCGAAGAGCTTCAGCAGAAGGCTGAGGAATGGGGTATGAAGTTCATAACCATTCAGGCGCTCAAGGAGTACCGCAAGATACACGATGAGCTTGTGGAGTGTGTAGCAAACACCAAGCTCCCCACTAAGTATGGTGAGTTCCGTGCGCTCGGCTATGTGAACAAGCTCAACGGCGAACACCACGTCGCTCTCGTCAAGGGCGACATCGGTGACGGCAGGGATATACTCTGCCGCGTACATTCAGAGTGCCTTACCGGAGATGCTTTCGGTTCGCTAAAATGCGACTGCGGACAGCAGTTTGCGGCTGCTATGAACGCTATCGAAAAGGAAGGCAGAGGCGTACTGCTCTATATGCGTCAGGAGGGCAGAGGCATAGGTCTCATAAACAAGCTCCGTGCCTATGAGCTTCAGGACAGAGGTATGGATACCCTCGAAGCAAACCTCGCACTCGGCTTTCCCGGAGATATGCGCGAATACTACATCGGCGCACAGATACTCCGCGACCTTGGCTGCAAGACTCTCCGTCTGCTGACCAACAACCCCGACAAGGTATACGGTCTGAGCGGCTTCGGACTCGAAATAAAGGAGCGCGTCCCGATACAGATGGACGCCACCGCCTACGACCTGTTCTATCTCCGCACAAAGCGAGATAAAATGGGACATATTCTCGATTATTGAGGTGAGCGTATGAGAGCTGTTTTTTACAATGCACTTTTAGTAATACTCATTGTACTGTGCGCAGTATCGCTGTTCATAACAGTGAGGTGGCTGATATACGTTCTAAAAGAGAAGGAAAAGGCTTTTATCGGCTCTTTTCAGACACTGATAAGCAGTATCATCTTTGTAGCAGTATTCTCACTGATGTTCTTTCTCGAAGATAATACACGCTGGGTATACGGGCTGACTGCTCTCTTTGAACTCATCGCCTTACCGCCGAGCTGCTTCAATATACTGACTCCCAAGGGAATATGCAAGGGCTTATCACTAAAAAGCAAATACTTCCCTGTCTCCGAGCTGAGCTATGAGTACAGTGGCAAGAACGTCGAAATGTACTTCAAAGACAAACCCAAGCCAACCGTTTATTCCCTGCTCACACAGAATACAAATACCGTAAAAATGCTTGCGGACTGGTATCCCAAGCACGACTATAAAAATCCTATCATACCCGATGAAACTGAAAACAAAGGAGAAGAAGAATAATGAAAACTTATGAAGGAAATCTTATCGCCAAGGACGTTCGCATCGGTATCGTTGTGGCACGTTTCAACGAATTCATCACATCAAAGCTGCTCGGCGGTGCTGTTGACACTCTCAAGCGCCACGACGTGAACGAGGACTCTATCGACATCGCGTGGGTACCGGGTGCATTCGAGATACCGCTCATAGCTTCCAAGATGGCTAAGTCCGGCAAGTACGATGCTGTTATCTGCCTCGGCGCTATTATCCGCGGCAGCACCTCACACTACGACCTCGTCTGCAACGAAGCTGCAAAGGGCATCGCACAGGTATCGCTCCAGAGCGACATTCCCGTTATGTTCGGCGTTATCACCACTGAAAACATCGAACAGGCTATCGAAAGAGCCGGCTCCAAGGCTGGCAACAAGGGCAGCGAATGCGCTGAGGGCGCTATCGAAATGATAAACCTCATAAGAGAGATAGATGACTGATGGCAGACCTTATTTTCGATTACGACGGCACTGTACACGAGTCTATGCGGACATACGCTCCGGCTTTCCGCGACACTATGAAGTGGCTCTCTGACAAAGGCTACATCGAACCCAAAGAGTACGCAGACAGCGAGATAAGCCGCTGGCTCGGCTTCAACTCAACCGATATGTGGGGACAGTTCCACCCGGAGCTTGATCCCGAAATACGCGAAGCTGCAAGAAAAATGCTCGGTGAAAATATGGCAATGCGCACCGAAAGAGGTGAAGGTTCACTCTTCCCCGGTACAGAGGAGGTACTTTCAGAACTGAAAGCTCAGGGACACAGGCTCTCCTTCCTCAGCAACTGCCGCATACACTATATGGAACGCCATAGGTTCGTTTTTGACCTCGACCGCTACTTCGACAGATTTTATTGCTGTGAGGAGTTCGGTTTTATCCCGAAATATGAAATATTCCGCAGGTTCTCACACAAACACGAGGGACCTTTCATCATCATCGGCGACCGCTTCCACGACATAGAAACAGCAGTCAGAAATGACCTGCTCTCAATAGGCTGTGCATATGGCTACGGCTCTCCGGATGAACTCTCCGGCGCCGATATCATCGTCAACAGTGTCAGCGAGATACCCGCCGCCGTTACGCAGCTCCTTAATAAATAACATAAAAGGACGTTCCTGATGGAACGTCCTCTTTCATTATTCTGTTCTGAGTGCGACTACCGGATCTTTCTTTGCGGCGAGTCTTGAAGGTATAAGACCTGCGATAAATGTCAGGAACATACTTATGAGCACCAGCACGACAGCTGCAGTGAACGGAACGTGTGCAACGAGCGTATCGAGCTTCGTTACGTTATGGATAATGATATTGATAACGAACGTAAGGAGTACCGAGACGCCTATACCGATCAGTCCGGCTGTGAGACCTACAAGAAGAGTCTCCGCATTGAACACGGTCGAAACGTCGTGCTTTGAAGCGCCTATCGCACGGAGTATACCAATCTCCCTCGTTCTCTCAAGAACCGAGATATAGGTGATGATACCTATCATAATAGACGATACCACAAGCGAAATACCTACGAATGCGATCAGCAGATAGGAGATACCTGTGATTATCTTTGTCACAGATGACATAAGGAGCTTGACAATATCCGTATAGTGGATCTCGTCAGCCTCGTCCTCAACGGAAGCGTTGTATGCCGAGATCTCGTCTGCGATAGCGTCCTTGTCCTTGAAGGACTTTGCGTAGATCCTTATCTTTGAGGGATCCTCGGGATCGGCATAGCCGAGCTTGTAGAGAATATCATTGTAGCTGAATTCCGAGATCTCCTCGGGAGTAAATCTGTCAAAGACCTTAACTAATACATCGTCTGTCAGTTTGAGCTCATCAAGCGAAGCAGCAAGCTCGGTCTCGGTCATATCAGCGAGCTCGGATGCCTTATCCGCTGCATACTTGTAGGGAAGGATATTTCTGAGAATGTCGGGAGCATACTGCTCAAACTGCTCGTCGGTGAGTCCCTGAAGTGCCTTGACGATAGCAGCGGAATCCGTTGTACCCTTGCCGCTCTCATTCGGAACTGCAAGATCAGCGATGTCCTTATAGAGCTGTTCGCGGTTCTCAGGCTTGAGTGCGTCCTTGAGCATAGCTTCGAGCTCCTCATTGCTCGGCATAGACATTACGAACTTTGCAACGTCTGCCTTTTGTGCAGTATCGAGTCCGCTGATGTACTTCTTTGCCGACTCAGCCTTCTGCTTATCATCGGGACCTACATAATCATCAGTCTTGAACTTCTTTCCGCTGATAAGGTCATTCTCCTTATCATTGAGCTGCTGCTGAAGTATCTCAGAGCCGCGGTTCTTCTCGATAACATAATCTGTAAGAGCCTTTGTATAGCCGATATAGCCCTGTATCATAGAGCTCTTGGTCTCGGGATTTTTTCTGATAAAGCCTACGACCTTCAGCGTA
Source organism: Ruminococcus flavefaciens (assembly GCA_902766595.1). Lineage (GTDB taxonomy): Bacteria > Bacillota > Clostridia > Oscillospirales > Ruminococcaceae > Ruminococcus > Ruminococcus flavefaciens_U. The sequence continues at coordinate 15,651 of CACXEJ010000068.1, forward strand.
GTGCCAATGTTTTCGTTGTTGTAGAGCACCTCGAGACCGGTGTCATTTCTTGTGAGGTCTGTATATCCTCTGCCGTCCGAGGACTTCTCGTAATACTCGCAGGGAAGTATCATCTTGAACTCCTTCTGCATTATATCAGAATAGCTCCACTTTGTTCTGCCGTAGTCGTTGATGACCTCGCCCTTCATCGCAGCCTTGAGAATATCTCCGAAGCCGTCTGCGGACTTCATACCGAGAGCATAAGTTATCATATCCGGGATCTGATTGTACTCGTCAAGAACTACCACAACTTCGTTGTAGTTCTGCGGCCAGCTTCCCGAAACGAGATCAAACTGTTCCTTTATCAGCGGATTGATGTCCTTGCCGTCATCGCTGGGAAGAAGCTCCTCCCAGATGTCGATGTTCCACATAGACATCATACTGTTATTGCCGGAATATACGGAGTTTTCTTCCATAGCGTCCTGCATTCCCATAGCCTTTGCGTACATATCGTTTACGTCAGACTTGACTATCTTGCCGTTCTCGTCCTTGGTGAAGATAGGCATCTGTATCTGATAGCTGTATGAAACAGCCTTCGACTTATCCTTGATAGTCTTATTGCTGTCGAGATACTTCTTGAACTTCGCCATATTGTTCACACGCTTGGCGGTCGAATTCATCTTGTTCAGCGCATCGTACATAGCTGTGCCGGCATAGACCGTGTCCTCGGGATCGTTCGGATCGTGCTTGACATCGTCCTCGCCGCCGAACATTATCTTTATCATTTCTGAGCTGTCAGTCGATTCGCGGTCGATAGTGATCGGATAGGACGAAAGCGTCTCCTCCTGAACTCCGTCGATGTACTCATTGATACCGGTCGAGAGCGCAAGTATCAGGGCGATACCGATGATACCGATAGAACCGGCAAACGCAGTAAGGAGCGTTCTTCCCTTCTTGGTGAGAAGGTTGTTGAGCGAGAGCGAAACTGCCGTGAGGAACGACATGGAAACTCGCTTCTTCTTTGCTTCGACAGGTGCGTCTGCCTTCTCCGGAACGAACGGATCGCTGTCAGATGTGAGCTGACCGTCCTTGATGCGGACTATTCTCGTTGCATACTTCTCTGCAAGCTCAGGGTTATGAGTTACCATAACGACGAGCTTATCCTTGGCGATCTCCTTGAGAAGCTCCATAACCTGTATGCTGGTCTCGCTGTCGAGAGCGCCGGTCGGCTCATCGGCAAGGAGTATGTCAGGGTTATTGATAAGCGCACGGGCAATGGCAACTCTCTGCATCTGACCGCCCGACATCTGGTTAGGCTTCTTGTGCAGCTGATTGCCGAGACCTACCTTCTCAAGAGCTTCCTTGACACGCTTTCTTCTCTCCGACTTTGAAACGCCCGAAATAGTGAGGGCGAGCTCAACGTTCGAGAGGACCGTCTGATGAGGAATGAGGTTGTAGCTCTGGAAAATGAAGCCTATCGAGTGATTTCGGTAAGCGTCCCAGTCTCTGTCCTTGTATTTTTTAGTCGAAACTCCGTTGATAACGAGGTCGCCGGAGGTATAATGATCAAGTCCGCCGATGATATTCAGCAATGTAGTCTTTCCGCAGCCCGAATGACCGAGAATAGCAACAAATTCGTTCTCTCTGAACGTTATGTCAACGCCGTTGAGAGCCGTTACCTTGTTCTCGCCGCTGCCGTATTCCTTAACGATTTTTTTAAGCTGTAACAATCAATTCACCCTTTCACAAAGTTAAAATTTGTATGTTTCATTATAGCATTTTGACGAATATTTGTCAATGCTTTTGTGCACATCATAAGACATTTCACGCAGTTTTCACAAAAAACAGGCATCCGTTTTTTGCAGGATGCCTGTTGATATTTTTCTATTACTTCATACCGTACTTCTTGAGGAGGTTCTCGATCTTCACGTGTGGATCAATGATCTTTCCGATAGAAACATCGTGGTTGATAGCCTCGATGAAGTATGCGATGTACTTTGAAACGTCAACCTCGTGGAACCACGGTCTGCTGAGGAGCTCAGGAGATCTGTAAGTGAGGTTTGTACCGAATACGCCGTCGATTATACCGTCCTCATAAGCCTTGTCAAACTTGTCAAGACCGTTTGTGAAAATAGCGTAAGTAGCGTATGTGAAAATTCTTCCGGCTTTCTTCTCCTTGAGTGCATATGCAAGATCAAGCATAGACTCACCTGAGGAAATGATGTCATCTGATACGAAAATGTCCTTGCCTTCAACGGGGTTTCCGAGATATTCGTGAGCAACGATAGGATTTCTGCCGTTCACGATAGTGGAGTAGTCTCTTCTCTTGTAGAACATACCCATTTCAACGCCGAGTACGGAAGCGTAGTACATATTTCTGTTGAGAGCGCCTTCGTCAGGGCTGACAACCATAAATCTGTCCTTGTTGAAGTTAATGTCCTTGATGTCCTTGAGCATAGCCTTGAGCACCTGATAGGTAGGCATTACGTTATCGAAGCCCATAAGCGGGATAGCGTTCTGTACTCTCGGGTCGTGAGCGTCAAAAGTTACGATATTTGAAACGCCCATTGCCTCGAGCTCCTGAAGAGCGCAGGCACAGTCGAGAGACTCGCGGTAGCTTCTTCTGTGCTGACGTCCGCCGTAAAGGATAGGCATAATAACTGTAATTCTGTGAGCCTTGCCGCTTGCAGCCTGAATAATTCTCTTGAGATCCTGGAAGTGGTCGTCAGGAGACATAGCATTCTGCATACCGAAGTAGTCGTATTTAATATTGTAGTTTCCAACGTCAACGATTATGAACAGATCCTTGCCGCGGATAGTAGACTTGATGAGTCCCTTGCCGTCGCCCGATGAAAAACGCGGGCACTCGCTCTCGAGAAGGAATGTATCAACGTTGATACCGCCCTTTCCAGCCCAGTCAACGAGATACTTGTCTATCTTATCACCGAGCTCTGTAACGCTTTTCATTGCGATAACACCGATAGGTGCTACATTTGAATCGCTGCCGAATAAAATTTCACTTGAAGCTGTCATAAATACTTTTTCGCACACGCCTGAGCCGTGCGATACTCCTTTCAGAATTGTATTGTCCGCCGCTGCGGGTATTGGGCATCAGTTCCGGTCATTTACAGAAGTTGTTGATATAGGAATCAATATCATTCGCAATGATCTCCCTTGCAACATCTGCGTGATCGACCTCATTAACGGCTGTTGTTTTGTTTTCAAGCTCCTTATAAACTGTGAAGAAATGAGTCATTTCATCAAAAACGTGCTTGGGGAGCTGCTCGATGTCCATATAGACGTTGTAGTTCGGATCATCAAACGGTATAGCGATGATCTTGTCGTCGCGGTGACCATTGTCGAGCATTCTGATAACGCCGATGGGATAGCATCTTACGAGCGTCATAGGCATAAGAGTCTCCGAGCACAGTACCAACACGTCGAGAGGATCGGCGTCATCGGAATATGTTCTCGGTATAAATCCGTAATTGGCAGGATAGTGAGTTGAGGTATGTAGGATACGGTCCATTTTGATAAGACCTGTCTCCTTGTCGAGCTCATACTTGATCTTGCTGCCTTTACCGATCTCAATGACTGCATAGAAATCGTCGGGGTTTATCCTTTTCGGACTGATATTGTGCCAGATGTTCATAATATCCCTCCACAGCTTGTCCGGAACGTCATAATTCCGGGAGTTCGTTTGCGGCTCTGCCAAAAGGGCAGAGTTATCTCTAACTAAATATAAGTATATCATTTTTTGACGATTTGTCAATAACGCTCGTAAATTTCGGCAATATGATATAAATTATCTCAAATTGTCGTTATATTTTCGACTTAAAGTCAAACCGGTTAAAAAGTATACTATGAGTATCACAATATTAACAGAAATTTAACACTTTTCTCAGAAAAATCACCTAATATCTATTGATTTTTCAGAAAGGATACTGTATAATATATTTATGTTAATGCTTTGGTCCCTTTGCGGATATATGGCTTAACTTTGGATTTTTCCGCCGGATATCCCACTTTTATCCTTATCCGGAGCCAATAACTTATCCTGCGGCTCTGCTCATAAAATGCAGGGCTGCCAAATATTGCATACGCTTAACATTCTGTATATATTCAACTCTTTTAAACGGAAACGAGGTGTCCCACCTGAATGAACAGCTATAAGATCGCACTCATAATTGAAGAAATGGATCAAAGCTACCAGAGCTCTATACTCAACGGCATAGCTGCGGCTGCGTCAGAATTCTCACTTAACATCTCTGTATTCGTCTCTTTCAGCGGTTCTATAAACCAGGCACACGCCAAGGGTGAATTCAATATCTTCAGCCTGCCGGATTTCCACGATTTCGATGGTGCTATCCTGCTCACCAATACCCTTGCCCGTCAGAGTGTAACCAATGATATTCTCGACAGAATTAAAGAAGCCGGGATACCTGCTGTCAGCATAGACAACGATATTCCCTATCTCTACCACATCGGTATCGACAATAAGGCTGCGATGCGCCGTATCACCGAGCATCTCATCAATGTCCACAACTATAAAAGATTTGCATATATTTCAGGTCCCGAGGATAATCCGGAAAGTGCTGACCGACTCGCCGCCTTTCTCGAAGTGCTCAGCGAACACGGCATCAGCATTTCCGATGACCACATATATTACGGAAACTTCCGCTCCCCCTCAGGCAGAGAGGCTGTTGACCATTTCCTCAGTCTCGGCGGCGAGCTCCCGGAGGCTATAATCTGCGCTAACGACGTTATGGCTTCATCTGCTGTGAACCGCCTTATGGACGAGGGGCTCTATATCCCTAAGGACATCGCTGTAACAGGCTTCGATAACACTTACAGCACCAATAACTATCAGGTCGAGATCACATCCGTTGACCGTCCCCTCGCACTTTCTGGACGTATCGCCTGCAAAATGCTCAGCAACCATTTCAATGGTATAGCTCAGGAACGCAGCGTCATTCTCAATATGTCGCCGCATTTCACTGAGAGCTGCGGCTGTTCCCACAACAGCACAGACAACATCAAGGTCTTCAAGGAGCAGAATTACTCCAACTATATGCGTATCGAGTCCTCTCAGAACTTTATGTCCGATACCAACCGTCTCTCGGTCGAGCTCCTCGCTACCGACTCGTTTGATAAGTATATCGAGATACTCAAGGACTTTACACAAAAGATCGGTGCAGAGGAATTCTACTTCTGTCTCTGCGACAGCTGGCTCTCTGAAGCGGGTATCGACTCAGCCGCTTCCGGCTCCGCCGAGGAAACTGAGTCCATCAGTACCTACACCGATGAGATAATCGTTCCTATCGCTTACTCAAACGGCAAGTTCTACGATATTGACAAGATCAAACGCAGGGATATTCTTCCGGCTATCGCCAACAACGGCAGATCCGGCAAGCTCTATTACCATATCCCCCTGCATTTCGGAGACCGATGCTTCGGCTATATGGTCATTTATAACTCACCTATGCCGCTGCATAATTCGATGTTCGAGAGCTTCTGCATTTCGCTCAGCAACACCCTCGAGAATATCAGAAAGGTCATCAGTCTCGAGTACGCCGTCAAGCGTCTCAAGCGCCTCTATGCGCGCGATACCTTCTCCGGCATCTACAACAGGAACGGCTTCGTTCTTGCGACTGCCGAAGTCTACGAGGACTGCGTCGAAAACCAGCGCGATATTATGCTGATGTTCATAGACCTCGACGGTCTGAAAAAGATAAATGATACCTACGGACACAATGTCGGTGACGAGGCTATATGCTGCGTCGCAAACGTTCTCGTGAAGTCCTGCACAAACGGCGAGATATACTGCCGTTTCGGAGGTGATGAGTTTATCGTGTTTGCTGCCGACGCTACCGAGGAAGAGGCTTCCGCTCTCACCAAGCTCATCGCGGACAATATAGCCGAGCTGAATGCCAGCGGCGTAAACCCGTTCACACTCAGTGCAAGTACCGGCTACGTCATCACAAAGCCGCAGGAGGGTGAGGACATCTTCAATTTCGTTACAGAAGCCGATAAGGTTATGTACGCCGAAAAGAAGAAGAAAAAGCTCTCCAAATACCTGAAAGCATAATTCAAGCCGCAGTGCATAAGAGAAATGCTAATAAAAGAGTATATGTGACTTTAACGTGGGCGAACCTTTCTGAGGAAAGATGTCCTTAACGCAGAAAAGTCAAAACAAACTGAATAGTACAAAACAGCGACACTGAATAAGTGCCGCTGTTATTCATATATCGCCTTTTTTCGGAGGACAAAAATTTTTTTGAGAAATTTTGTCTGATTTGAGGTATGGACTGCGATTGTTTATTATGAAAGCGATGATACGTATCACAAACACAGCGATCAACAAGGGGCGATGAATATGGAGCATAATGCTGCCAACATCCCCGAACTTACAAATTATGAAAAAGAGAGGATGTTTTCCATGAGTGAGAGAAAGTATAATACAAATAATAATATGAACGAGAACGGTGAAAAGGTAAGAAGCGTTGAAAGTAACACAAGACCTGTATGGCGCAGATATGCAGCTATTGCAGCTACATTCGTACTTCTTGCCGGAGGTATCGGCGGAACCATTGCGCTCGGCAAGCATGTGAACAATAACAAGCGCAGTGATAACAAGCTGGCGGCAGCAGCTGTTGAGATCACAACAACAGCTCCTGAGACAACAACAGCAGCTATGACAACAACTGTTACATCAACAACTACTCAGGTAGTTACAGATGCAACAATAGCTGAGATCGTAACATCAGCTGCTGAAACAACTGCCGAAGTAGCTTTTGATGTAACAGAGACAACGACAGTTACAGCTGATGAAAGAAGAAATCCCTCCGACCTCGCTGCATTCGCTGAAGAGTGGAAGGATAAGTACGAGGAATATATATGGAAGGTCAACTGCGGAGCTGTTGAGCACGAAGAGAATACAGTCATCTTCAAGCTGGCTGAAGACTCTGAACTGGCTACCCTCGAAGCATGGAAGGTAACAGACGAGAAGTTTTCTTCAGCTGAAGCTATAAATGGATTTTTGAATTCTGTATGTGCGCCCGGAACATATGATGACGTAGTTATACCTGATCTTACAGACAAGATCGACAGCGGAAAAGCTGTATACTCCGACATAAACAGCCTTTTCTTCACATATAAGAATGAGCTTTACAGAGTAGCTGCAAATACCGGAATGGAAGGCGAAAGATTTGACCTCTCAGCTGAGAAACTGAATGACAATGAGATGCTCATTCATTGGACACTTGGTTATGAAGGCGCAGGTGAGGTGCAGACCTTACACCTTGTATGGGTAGACGAGTTCAATGACTGGCGCATTGATGATCTTGTATCCGGAAGCAAGTATTTCGGCAAGCCCACAGAGGCTGAGGCAGAAGCAGTTGCAAAGGAAATACTCAGCGGCTACAAGGACGTTTATAATGCTAAATACGGTATCGGCGTCGAGTATGATGAAAATGATCAGATCGATTTTGCTATCCACACCAACGACTCTTCAGACGGTGAATGGTTTGTATACTATGCAAAGGTTACTGACAGCAGATTTGCTAATACAGATGATCTGAAAGCTTATTTTGACACAAAGTATACCGATAAATCGTCAGAGCTTTACAATGTTATCGGCGGAGACCTCAGCAAATATCCTACCGGTTATTCATTCAACCTCGATGCAGAATACAAAGAGGATACCGACAACGCATATATGAACTTAACAAACTATATTATGTACAACGGCAGCCTCTATGTTCGCTATGACTGCCTCCATACACATTTCTGGGGAGCACAGAATGTATGTGAGTACTACAAAATGCAGAACGATCCTGAGATAACAGCTGCCAGGGTGCCTAACGGAAATATGATAGTTGCCAAAACTAACGATGATACCGTAAAAGAAGAGAACGTCTGCAGGGAGTACACTATTTCCAGAGATGACAGCGGTGAATGGAGAATACAGCTCACTTCAACTTGCAGCAAATGAGCTCAATAAAAGTCCTTCGATGCATAAACATTTCTTTTAGCGGAAAACTCCCCGTTCCCGGGGAGTTTTCTCGTTATTGCCAATATGATACAGGTAGTGCCATACGACCTGGAAGAATGAAATTACGGTGACAGGATACCTGAATAACATTTTCATCTTGTTAATCAAATAATCATCTACTAATATGCAGATGAAGAACGGTTGCATAAATTCGGGTATTCATTGTGCTTGTTGAGTAGGCAAATAATGAAAACAGCGACACTATTACAGCGCCGCTATTTTTCTCCTATTAGGTTTGATTATTCTTAACTCGCTCCGTTTTTATACCGAAAGAACTATCTTCTTACCGCTCGGAGCGTACTCCTCAAACTCCACTCCGCATCTGCTGAACAGCAGACAGGCTGCCTTTACGGCATCGCTGTCGGCATACTTGTTCTGGTAGTACACTACCCTCTTGATACCGGACTGTATTATCGCCTTTGCACACTCGTTGCACGGGAAGAGCGTCACATAGAGCGTACAGCCGCTGAGGTTGCCGATATTGCAGTTGAGTATGGCGTTGAGCTCAGCGTGACACACAAAGGGGTACTTCGTATCGAGCGGCGACTCCGCAGAACGCTCCCACGGCATTTCATCGTCGCTGCAGCCGGTCGGCATACCGTTATATCCTACTGAAACTATCTTGTTCTCACGGTTCACGATACAGGCTCCGACCTGTGTGTTGTTGTCCTTGCTTCGCTCCGCTGAGAGCATAGCGATACCCATAAAGTACTCGTCCCAGCTTATATAGTCAGTACGCTTCATTCAAACGCCTCCAAACATAGTATTAACTATGTTACATTATACTATACAGCGGCAGTTTTGTCAACTCTGAGCCCGCAGCAGAACAGTCCGGATATTGACTTTATCCCCTGATAAATGTATAATATGATAAGGAGGGATATTCTATGGGATTTATAAATGAACCTATACCAAAAAATATGATACGTCCTTACAAAATACCAAATTATAGAGAAATAACTCCAGGCATATGGACGAGAGATGAAGAAAGAAACATTTTTTTGTTTAAATACTGGACTAATATTGATAACCCATGTGAAAAATACTTTGCTTTTTACTGGAATGATATTTGTTTCAAAGCAATTATGTTAATGACATATATAGGTGATAATTCAATAAAATGGGGATTAATAAGCTTAGAACAATCTGAGAAAAAGGATTTGCCAATAAATAAGCAAGATGTTTTAAAAGATCTTAGAGAAGCGTTTAAAGTATATGGAGTATCCGGTTATAGTTATCCAGTACCAAACGCTGTCCCAAGACCATCGACTAAAGTTGTTATTTCATTCTAAATCAAAACCGGTCACAGCGAATACTGTGACCGGTTTTTTTTACAATGTATCGAGGAGCTCCGGCAGATCGCTGAAGCGCTCAAGCTCAGGAACTGTCTCCCTGATAGTTCCGAAGCCGTAAGCCGCGTGTATGAAACCCACGCCGGCTTTCATAGCGGAGTCGTAGTCACCCTGAATATCGCCGATGTACCACGCTTTTCTGAGCCCGTTCCTCTCAGCGAGAAGAGCTATATTGCTGCCCTTGTCGAGGAGGTTATTGCCGTAGCACTCTATGTCGCGGAAGTATTTCCAGAAGCCGTAATAGTCAAGGAACGCCTCTATATAGCCTTTCTGACAGTTGCTGACGATGTAGAGCCCATAATTCTCACTGAGACGCTGCAGCGTCTCCTCGAGGTCGGGGTAAAGGACGCCGCCGTGACTGCGGAGGTAGCCGTTCTCGTACTCACAGCAGAGATCAAGCAGCTCCATACGTTTATCTTCGGGCAGATCACTGAAAATAATCGCCGCGAGCCTGTCCATAGTGAGTCCCATAACGCCCATAATATCCTGCTTTGTGATCTCCGGACGGTCGAGCCCGAGGAGACGTATCTTCTCTGTCCAAGATGCCGCAACGTTCGCTGAGGAGTCCCACAGCGTGCCGTCCATATCAAAAATAAGTCCTGTTTTCATTTTCCCTCCGCCATTCTGCTATAAATTTCATCTAGCTGAACTCTATCGTGCTTTATCTCATCGAGCACGGTTATCCTGCCGGCTCTGACAGTACGCGCCTTCTCCCACATATCCGCGAACATATCCTCGGTTATGCCGTATGAGTGCGGATCAATATCGAGACCGTATGTCCTGAAAAATCCGAGAAGTCCGTCTATATCCTGCCCCTGAAAAATGCAGGCAGGGATAGTTCCGAGAGCGACTGCGAGACCGTGAGATATCTTAACCTCGGGGTAGTATTCCTCGATAGCGTGAGCGAAGAGGTGTTCACTGCCGCTGCACGGGCGCGACGAACCGGCTATCTCCATAGCGAGTCCGCCCATAACCAGAGCGCGTGAGAGTATTCGTATGAACACGCGGCTCTTCATATCCTTCTGGTCGCAGTGATAAACTGAGTCGTAGCTCATTCTGCTCAGTGCATAGGCAAAGTCGTCCACCTGAGAGGAGGTCTTGGACGCAGAGAGCTTCCAGTCGTAAAGGGCAGTGTGCTTCGCTATCGTGTCACCGATACCGGACAAGGTCTGTCCGACGGGAGCGTTGATTATCATATTCGTATCGACAATTATCGCCGTGGGTATCTTGCAGTCAAAGGTCTTGCGAGTCTTGCCGCTGGTCTCAAGAACAGAGAACGGTGAAGCAAGCGAGTCGTTGCTGAGAGAGGTCGGCATACAGATGTAGACCGCCTTGCTGATGTGCGCGGCATACTTCGCCGTATCGAGAACTCTTCCGCCGCCGATGCCGATGATGACCTTGATGTCCTCTATGCAGACCTTCTTCGCTATGGCAACAGCTTCGTCAAAGCTCGCACTTTTCATCGCAATTATCTCCGCATTGCCGAAATCACGGCTTATGTCGGTTATCTTATCCTTGTATATGCCGATGAGGAACTCCTCAGAGACAACAATAGTCTTCTGCCCGATAATTTCCGGGATATACCGCCTGATTATCTCGTCCGAGTGAAAAAAGGCGTCCTCCTCGACTGCAAGGCAGATAGGCAGGTTAAATCTTGTGTGCTGGTTCATAAGGCGACCTCGCTTTCGTTATTTGATAGTTTTATTATACCATACAAGGAATATTTTATCAATACGCATACTGCGTTTTCTTTGGTATGCCTGTTGAAATTTCCGCAGAACAATGCTATACTATTATAGTGCCTCGCAGATACGCAAATCAAAGATCTGCTCACTGCGTATCGGCAAATAGCAAAGTTTTCAGGAGATAATATGGACAATAAGAGTTTTTTCACACGCCGCGGAGTTGTCGTCGGCTTTACTATGATATGCTGCCTGCTTTGGGGAAGCGCTTTCCCCTGCATCAAGCTCGGATACAGAATGTTCAGCATCGACTCCGGCAGCACGTCCTCACAGATACTCTTTGCAGGAATGCGCTTCCTGCTCGCCGGGATAATGGCTGCGCTCGCCGGAAGCATTGCCGAAAAACATCCCCTTATACCTCGCCGCGAGGAGCTCCCCCGCGTATGTCTGCTGTCACTCTTCCAAACGATCCTGCAATACACCTTTTTCTACATAGGTCTCTCGCACACGACCGGTATGAAAAGCTCGATAATCACGGCTTCTAACGTATTTCTCTCGATAATAGTTTCCGCGTTCATTTTCAGGACCGAAAAAATGACCTTGCAGAAGCTGCTCGGCTGCCTGACAGGCTTTTCAGGTATTCTGCTCATAAACCTCACCAGCGGCAGTGACCTGAGCCTGAGCTTCCGCGGAGAGGGTCTGGTGTTCCTCTCGGCACTCTCCTATGCGTTTTCAGCCTCGATAACGAAGAAATTCTCACGCTCGTCAGATCCGGTAATGCTCAGCAGCTGGCAGTTCATAACCGGCGGAGCTTTTATGACGGCTGTCGGAGCACTCTCCGGCGGCAGTATCGGAAGCGTCAGCTTCTCAGGCGCGGCGATGCTTCTGTATCTCGGCTTCATTTCGGCAGCAGCTTTCTCGCTGTGGAGTCTCCTGCTGAAGTACAATCCGGTCTCGTCAGTATCGGTCTTCGGCTTTATGAACCCCGTTTTCGGTGTCATTCTCTCAGCGCTCCTGCTTTCGGAAAGCTCCCCTGCCGGACCGTTCAGGACTGCCGCTGCACTGCTGCTCGTCGCTGCCGGAATAATCATCGTAAACGGAAAAGCTCTTATCAAAAGCAATAAACAATAAGCTGTATTCATATATATTTATGCGGGACGTCGAGACGCCGTCCCCTACAAAATGAAAACAAAAACAGCCAAAATGTAGGGGCGCCGTTCCGGCGCCCGTGCTATGGCTATATTATACTGAACTTTATTGACATTCTCACACGGCTCAGTCAACTGAACCGTGTTTTTATTTGCATAGACTCATTCGACACCTATAAAGGTATAATCCTGAGCCTCTATCGCTGCTCTGATAACCTCCTCGGGAACGTCCTTGCTGAGCGTTATTACAGCCTTATCAGCTTTGTGGTCGGGAGCTGCGCTAACGATACCGTCGATAGCTTCGAGAGTCTTTTTTACTCGTGCCTCGCAGTGTTCACACATCATTCCTTCGATCTTAACAGTTTTAGTCATAGTTTTTACCTCCGTTGTTTTAGTTTCATTATCATTGATCTTGAAAAAATTGAGCCTGAGAGCGTTCATACACACACAGAAGCTCGACAGCGCCATTGCAGCCGCACCGTATGCCGGCTTCATCTCGATGCCGTACAGACCTATCGCAAGCGGTATACAGAACGCATTGTAAATGAACGCCCAGAACAGGTTTTCGTGGATATTCCTGATAGTTGCACGGCTGAGCCGTACAGCGGCAGAAACGTCCGAGAGCCTGTTTTTCATAACGACGATGTCAGCCGCATCTATCGCAATATCAGCTCCTGCGCCTATCGCAATACCAGTATCGGCAGCGGTGAGCGCCGGAGCGTCATTGATACCGTCACCGACCATTATGACCTTTCCGCGCTTTTTCAGCTCCTCTATCCGTTGTGACTTGCCCTCGGGAAGGACTCCTGCAATAACGTCATCTACGCCTGCCTGTCTGCCTATCGCTTTTGCTGTACGCTCGTTATCACCGGTGAGCATAACGACGTTCAAGCCCATAGCTTTCAGCTCCTTAATGGCGTTTGCGGAGTCAGCCTTTATCGTATCTGCAACTGCTATAAGACCGATAAAGCTTCCTCCCTTTGCAAACAGCAGCGGCGTTTTCCCGCCGTCTGAAAGCTCCTGCACTCTGCTGTCGAGATCGTCCGGGATACTGTACTTCTGTGACATATAGGTGTAGCTTCCGCCCTCGAGAGCTTCGCCGTCAAGAACTGCCGAAAGACCATTTCCGGGAAGAGCTCTGAAATCATTGACCTCAGGGACTTCGCTGCCGGAAGCTCTTTCAGTTATTGCCTTTGCGAGAGGGTGCTCACTGTGAGCTTCAAGTGCCGCTGCAAAGGTAAGCAGCTGGGCTTCCGTGACGCCGTATGGAATAACGTCAGTAACAGCAGGGCGTCCTTCTGTGATCGTGCCGGTCTTGTCAAGTGCAGCTGTCTGGGCTCTGCCGGCAGCTTCAAGAGAAGCAGCTGTTTTGAACAGGATACCGTTCTTAGCACCGACTCCGCTTCCGACCATTATGGCGACCGGAGTCGCAAGTCCGAGCGCGCACGGACAGCTTATGACAAGTACCGAGATAGCTCTTGCAACTGCAAAACTGAAGCTCCTCCCGGCGATCGTCCAGCCGGCAAGCGTCAGCAGAGAAACAGCGATAACTGACGGAACAAATATACCGGAGACCTTATCCGCTATCCTTGCAAGGGGAGCTTTTGTCGCTGCCGAATCAGAGACAGTTTTTATGATCTGAGAGAGAGTTGTGTCCTCTCCGACTCTCAATGCACGGCAGCGTATATAGCCCGATCTGTTGATAGTTGCAGCTGAGACCGTTGAATTCAGAGTTTTGTCAACAGGGACGCTCTCGCCTGTAAGCGCCGACTCATCGACCGACGAAGAACCGTATATCACTACGCCGTCAACGGGTATGCTCTCACCAGGTCTTACAGCGAAAATGTCTCCCTCACTGACCTCCTCGATACCGACCTCGCGCTCTTCACCGTTTTCGTAAAGGACAGCCGTTTCCGGTGCAAGTCTCATCAGACCTTTCAGAGCGTCAGTAGTTCTGCCTTTGGACATAGACTCAAGCATTTTGCCGATAGTGATAAGAGTCGGTATCATCGCCGCAGACTCGAAGTAAAGGTTCATACCATATTTCATAACAGTATCATTATCGCCTCTGCCCTGAGCGAGTATCATAATAAAGAGCTCGGCAAGCGAATAAGCGAATGAGGCTCCGGAACCCAGTGCAACGAGCGTATCCATATTAGGGTGTCCAGAAATGAGCGATTTAAAGCCGTTAGTGAAAAACTTCGCGTTTATTTCCATTATCACGATAGCGAGAAGCAATTCAAAAACGCCAAGAAAAACGAGGTTGTCGAATGCGGCAGGTGCAGGGAATCCCCACATCATATGTCCCATAGAAAAATACATCAGCACCAGAAGTACAAATACCGATCTTATGAGACGTTTCCTCAGCAGGGGCGTTTCGGTATCCATCAGAAGTTCGTCATCAGCCGCCGGAGTTTTTTTAGCAGCTCCCTTTTTAGAAGCACCGTAGCCGGCTTTTTCAACCGCACGGATTATATCCTTTTCAGAAGCTGTTCCCTCAACTCCCATTGAATTCGTGAGAAGACTCACCGCACAGCTCTGAACTCCCGGAACAGCAGAAACAGCCTTTTCAACTCTCGAACTGCAAGCAGCACAGCTCATTCCGGTAACATTATATTGTTCCATAAAACTCCTCTCTTATAAAGCTATCATTTCATAACCTTTTGAAGCGTAGCGACCAGCTCGTCGATTGTTTCGTTCTTTCCGGCGCGAATGTCATTCACAACGCAGCTCTTCATATGCGAAGCGAGCAGAACCTTGTTAAAGCTGTTCAAAGCGCTGTTTATAGCCGAGACCTGAACCATTATATCAGGACAGTAAGCGTCATTTTCGAGCATTTTCTCAACTCCGCGAACCTGTCCCTCGATCCTTTTCAGTCGGTTCATCAGCAGTCTGAACTCTTGTTCACTTCGCTTCTTCTTACGATCGCAGCAGCATTTTATTTTACCCATATTTTCACCTCTTTATATACCCCCACATGGTATCTTCTGAATATTATTATATACCCTTATGGGGTATTTGTCAAGAGCAAATTTAGATATAAGATAAAAAAACGGCTCAGAAAAACTGAACCGTGAATATCCGCATATTCTAAATGCTGTATGCATTACAAAACTGTGATGATAGTGCCTTGAGCGAAAGCAGATTAAGCCTTCTGTAAAAAGTGAACGAGTAAAACGAGTGCCCCCGTGGAAGGGGGCACAGACTCTGTGCTGGTGGGCCATTAGGGACTCGAACCCCAGACCGTCCGGTTATGAGCCGGATGCTCTAACCAACTGAGCTAATGGCCCAATAGAAGTAAACGGAAGCCAAATGACTTCCGTTTATAATAATGTGCCGGCATTGAAATAATTTCCCGGGCCGTCGCCAGCCAAGTATCGTCTTCGCGGCAGAGCTTAACTTCCGTGTTCGGAATGGGAACGGGTGTGACCTCTGCGC
>CACXEJ010000069.1 GCA_902766595.1 Ruminococcus flavefaciens
CTTCGATACCACTGCGTATTTAATTTAACTATAAAACTGCGAGAAAACTGCGAGAAAGCCAATTGCAAACGCAACTGCGAACACCGCCGAAACCACGCAGAACAGGGATAAATCAAAGTGTGGCAAGCTCAGAAACGACTATGTTTCGAGTCATGTCCGTTATGACCACTTCGATACCACTGCATAAATTACTGTAATATTATATCACATAATGGAATAAAAATCAATAGCCGGAGAAATAAAAAACATATATAACTAAAATAACGATGCTTGAAAAAGTCATAATGATGTGATATAATAAATAGAATTACTGGGGGTGATGATTTGGAAAGAGAAAAAGTCATAGTAAAAACCAGCCTTGTAGGAGTTTTCACGAATATACTGCTTGCAGGCTTCAAAGCGGCAGTCGGAGCTGTTACCGGTTCTATTGCAGTTGTGCTGGACGCGATAAATAACCTGAGCGATGTTCTGTCGTCGGTGGTCACGATAATAGGCACGAAGCTGGCAGGGAAGAAGCCTGACAAGGAACACCCACTCGGTCACGGAAGAGCTGAATACATCGGAACTATGATAGTTGCAGCGATAATACTCTATGCAGGTATCGCGGCAGGAGTTGAATCGGTGAAGAAGATAATATCACCCACAAAGCCGGATTATTCGATGATATCGCTGATAATAGTCGGAACGGCAGTCGTGGTGAAGATAGTGCTCGGAAGGTATGTTTCGGCAATGGGAAAAAAGGTGAATTCGGGTTCGCTTATCGCTTCGGGCTCGGACGCACTGTTTGACGCGGTAGTATCGGCATCGGTGCTGCTGAGTGCGCTGATATGCAAGTTTTGGGGGATTAACCTCGAAGCCTATGTCGGCTTGCTGATAGCTGTGTTCATAATTCGTGCAGGTGTCGGAATGATGCGCGACACCGTTGATGACATACTCGGCAAGCGCATCGACAGGGAGCTTGTTGAGTCCGTCCGCGGAACTATCTGCGAGAACGAAAACGTTTCCGGAGCCTATGACCTCATACTTCACAGCTACGGTCCTAACAAGCTGATAGGCTCGGTACACGTTGAGATACCGGCTGATATGAGTGCCTGTGAGATAGACCGTATGGAACGCAATATCGCCGAAAATGTCTACAACAAGCACGGGATAGTCCTTGCGGGCATAGGTATCTATTCTGTGAATAAAAGGCACGGAGACCTGCGCGACCGTGTGACAGCCATAGTGAGGCAGCACGACGGAGTGCTCCAGATACACGGCTTTTTTGCGGATACCGAGAAGAAGCAGATCGTGTTTGATGTTATTCTTGACTTCAGTCTTTCGGACAGAAACGCAGTTCTTTCTGAGATACGGAAAGATGTTGAAAAAGAGTTCCCGGAGTGGAGCATAAGTGTAACGATGGACGTTGATATTTAACAAAAAAGCCATAGCAAACCGTATCGGTAAGCTATGGCTTTTATCATTTACTGTTCCTGTTCGCCGAAAATGCGGACAGCCTTCATCATTATCGCGCACTCGAGACGCTTTTTCTCAAGCTGGCAGGAGAGCTTGTGAGCATTGCGGATGTCACCCATATACTGGTAATTGTTGGCGTTGCAGCCGCCACTGCAATAGAACTTTGCCCAGCACTTGCGGCATTCGGGCTTTGAGTAAACGTGAGCCTTCGAGAAGTCGGCTTTCATCTCATAGTTGAAAGTGCCGTCGTCGATGTTGCCCATTTTGTACTCGTCTATGCCTACGAACTGGTGACAGGGGAATATATCTCCGTCGGGAGTGATAGCAACGTAATCGTTGCCGCAGCCGCAGCCGCGGAGTCTCTTTATCGCGCATGGTCCCTGATCGAGGTCGAGCATAAAGTGGAAGAAGTTGAACTTCTTGCCGGTCTTTTCGTTGTCGAGGATACGCTTTGCGAGGACCTCATACTCCTTGAATACAGCCGGAAGCTCCTTCTCTGTGAGAGCGTATTCATCTGAGTCGCCCACAACAGGCTCGATCGAGATCTGGTCAAAGCCGGCGTCATAGAGAGCAAATACGTCGTTGGAGAAGTCAAGGTTCTTCTTTGTGAAAGTGCCGCGGACGTAGTATTCCTTGTCACCTCTGCCTGCAACGAGCTGCTTGTACTTCGGAAGGATAGTGTCATAGCAGCCTGCGCCGTTCGGGAGAACGCGGAAATAGTCGTTGACTTCCTTTCTGCCGTCGATCGAGAGCACGACGTTGGACATTTCGCGGTTTATGAAGTCGATCTTCTCGTCGTCGAGGAGGAGACCGTTTGTCGTTATAGTGAAGCGGAACTTCTTGTTGTATTCCTTTTCGCGTGAACGGGCGTACTCAACTACCTGCTTTACCACGCGGAAGTTCATAAGGGGCTCACCGCCGAAGAAATCGAGCTCGAGGTTCGGACGGTCGCCGGAATTCTCAAGGAGGAAGTCGATAGCGTGCTTGCCGGTCTCGAAGGACATCAGCTTTCTGCCCTTGCCGAAGTCGCCGGTCGAAGCAAAGCAGTACTTGCAGCGCAACTGGCAGTCGTGGGCGATATTCAGGCACATAGCCTTGATCGGTGAGGCAACGGAAGCCTTTGCGAATTTCTCATAGTCGTCCTCGGAGAAGAGGATCTTGTCGTTGTAGAGCTCAACGATCTCCTGATAGCAGGACTCGATGTCCTCAGGAGCGTAAGCCTTGGAGAGTTTTTCCATTACCTTGGCGGGACATTTGTCCTCGAAAGGCGGTTCAACGTTGTCCAGCAGATCGTAGGTGAGCTCGTCCACGATGTGGACTCCGCCGCTGTTTACGTCGAGAACTATATTAAAGCCGTTGAGTTTATATTTATGTATCATTTCAAATAACCTTCCATATGTTTAAAAAATTTGAGGCGGTGAGTATAACAAACCGCCTCAACAGACTTTACCTGATAATACAAAAATAACTTATCTCTCGCACTTCTGGTTAGCAACTGTGCAGGAAGTCTTGCAAGCAGACTGGCATGAAGCCTGGCACTTGCCGCAGCCGCCCTTCTGAGCTGACTCCTTGAGATTAGCCTTGTTGATAGTCTGAATGTGCTTCATAGAAATACCCTCCCTGTAAATATGCGGACTCAGCCGCTTTACTCATAAATTCATTATATCACAAGCGATAGGATTTTTCAATAGTTTTTTGAACAAAAGAAAACTTTGTTAAAATTTGACAATAATGATAGGTGGAATTCGGAATAAACAATGAGGATTTTAACTTAAAGCAAATCATTAAAGCTAAAGCGGCAGGGAGCACGGATATTAGTCCGGTTTCGGGGAATACTCTTCTCTGAGGTGGTAAAATGGAGAGAACAGGGAAAACGGCAGTGATGCCGTCGCTGAGCGCGAATTTGAGCCGTATCCGGGAGATTTCCGGCGGTTCATCGGATATACTGATAAACGAATTCGTGACCGGCGGCATAAGCTGCGCGCTGGTTTGCTGCGAGGGAATGGTCTCGGCGTCGGTCATAACGGAGCTGATATTTGAGCCGATAACGAGCATCAGCGAAAAAAAGGACGCGCAGGAGCTCTTCCACTATATTAATGAGGAGCTCCTCCTCTCAACGGACAGACCGTCCGTCAGTGACCTTGAGGGGGCGTTCAGGCTGCTGCACTCGGGATTTGCGGTGCTCTTCGCGGAGGGAGCTGATGAGGCTCTCGGCTTCGGCGTACAGGGCTATTCCTCGCGAGGAGTTGACGAGCCCGACGGTGAGGGCAACATTATGGGCGCCCACGAGGGCTTCACGGAGACTATCCGCACAAGTATGTCGCAGATACGCCGCCGCCTGAAGAGCCCGGAGCTCGTTATGGAGCTTATGCAGAAGGGTTCAAAGAGCCAGACCGACCTCTGCCTCTGCTATATGAAGGACCGCGTCCCGAAGCGGCTTATGGCGGAGATACGCCGTTCGCTCGATGGTATAAAGCTCGAGACCATTCTTACCACCGGCTACGTCAGACCGTTCGTGGAGAGCCGGCGCTTTGAGATATTCAGCTCGACCGGAGTCACCGAGCGCCCGGACGTTCTATGCTCAAAGCTGATTGAGGGCAGGGTAGCGATACTCGTTGACGGAGTGCCCTTCGCAATAGTCATACCGAAGCTGTTCTGCGAGAGCTTCCAGACGCTCGACGATTACTCGTTCAAGCCCTATTACGCGACGTTTCTGAGGTGGCTGAAATACGGCGCTTTCATAATGTCCGTACTGCTCCCGGCGGTCTACGCGGCGATAGTGATGTACCACCCGGAACTGCTCAACACGACGCTGTTTATGCTGCTCGTGGAGTCGGAGAAGAACGCTCCGCTGTCGATAATGACGGAGTCGCTGTTCGTTCTGCTGATGTACGAGGTGATAAGGGAAGCCGGAGTCCGGCTGCCGAAGCCTGTCGGGGGAGCGGTCAGCATAATCAGCGGACTGATAATAGGCGATTCTGCGGTGAAATCCGGGCTCGTCAGCACTCCGCTCCTCACGATGACCGCTCTTGCTGTGCTTGGCGGACTCGTCGTTCCGGAGCTCAATCCTGCCGTGACCGTACTGCGCTTTGCATTTCTGATAGCAGGCGGTCTTATGGGACTTTTCGGGATAAGTCTGCTCGCCTGCGCGGTGCTGGTCAACATCTGTGCAACGGAGGACTACGGTTTCCCCTATACTGCGCCGCTCTCGCCGTTCCGGAGAAGCGGTATGAGCGATACGGCTTACCGGACGGATATGCAGAAAATGCAGCAAAGGGATTTCACGGTGGAGGAATACTATGAATAGGATAACGGGAAAGCAGTTCTGCGCAATGGCGTTCATCGGGGACATTTTCGCGGTGCTATGTATGAGCGGCGAGGCTGGTGCGATGACTGCCGCAGGCTTCGGGGCAGGAGCGCTTGTGCAGCTCCTTGCGGCACTGCTGTTCGCGGAGGTATATCAGCGCGGCAGAGTCTCCGGCAAGGTGCTCGAGGCTGTACTGCTGCTGTGGATAATAATATGGGGCGGCGTGCTCTTCACGATGCAGTGGCGGACCTCGGAGGTGATATATATCCCATTTGAGAATTCAGGAGCAGTCCGCGGAAAGCTCTTCGTCTCGGGGCTTATCGCGCTTGTATGCCTGTATATAGCTTCTGCCGGGATAAAGGCGCTCGGACGGGCTTCGGTGATAGCGGCGGCGACAGGAGCCGTGTGTCTTGCGGTCGTGGCGGCGAGCGCTCTTGCGGCTCACGACTGGGATAATCTGCGGACTGCCGGCAGCGGACTCGGCTTCGGCGGCGAATTCGTGCGCGGTCTGAGAGCAAGCGGCGGTATTGCCGGATATATCGTGCTTCTCGGGCTACTGAACGGCAGCTATGTCCGCGAAACGGCAGTCTGCTTCATCGGCAAGGGGATAGCTTCTGCCGCACTGATACTCACGGTCGTGCTCGTTACCGGCGGCATTATGGAGATAGCCGACTTCCCGGCGGTACGGGCGGCACAGCTCACGCAGCCCTTCCCGTCGCAGAGGATAGACTCGCTGTTTCTGATAGTGTTCGCGGTGTATGCAGTATTTTCGATAGCAGTGCAGTCTGCGGCGGCAGCTCACCTCGCCGGAAAGCTCATTCCGCCGTTCAGGCGTTACCGCTGCCTGACCGTTCTCGCGCTGATGATAGGAGCAGCCTTTCTGCTGTCAATGTGACACGAAAGCTGTCGGCGGAACACATCTGCTCCTAAAAATATAAAATACCTCTCGACAAAAGTAAAAAAATGGTGTATAATAGATTTATCACTAATGTTAGGAGAGATATTAATGTCAAAGAAACCCTTTTACATCACAACGCCTATCTATTATCCGTCGGGCAATCCCCATATCGGTCACTGCTACACAACGGTAGCCTGCGACTCGATCGCCCGTTACAAGCGAATGCAGGGTTATGACGTAATGTTTCTGACCGGAACTGATGAACACGGTCTTAAAATAGAACAGAAAGCCGCTGAAGCCGGCGTTACTCCCAAGGAGTATGTTGACGGTATCGTGGAGAAATTCAAGAAGCTCTGGAGCTATATGAACATCTCATACGACCGCTATATCCGTACAACTGACGACTACCACATCGAGTCCGTACAGAAGATATTCAAGGCTCTCTACGACAAGGGGTATATCTACAAGGGCGAGTATTCAGGCAAATACTGCACTCCCTGCGAGAGCTTCTGGACAGACTCACAGCTCGACGAGAACGGCTGCTGTCCCGAGTGCCACAGACCGGTCAAGTACGCTAAGGAGGAGGCTTACTTCTTCAAGATGTCTCCCTTTGCTGACCGCATCGAGAAGCTCCTTACCGAGACTGACTACCTCCGTCCCAAGACAAGAGCGGTTGAGCTCGTAAACAACTTCATCAAGCCCGGTCTCGAGGACCTCTGTGTTTCGAGAACTACCTTCAAGTGGGGCGTACCCGTTTCATTTGACGATAAGCACGTTGTTTATGTGTGGATAGACGCTCTTTCCAACTATATTACCGCTCTCGGCTATGAGAACGGCAAATACAATGAATTCTCGAAATACTGGCCGGCAAATGTTCATATGGTAGCAAAGGATATTATGCGTTTCCACGCTATCATCTGGCCTGCAATGCTTATGGCACTTGAGCTTCCGCTCCCGGAGCACCTTGCTGTACACGGCTGGATCACTATGAACGGCGAAAAGATGTCGAAGTCTCTCGGCAACGTCGTTGATCCGTTCGTACTCGGTGAGAGATACGGTCAGGACGCTATCAGATACCACATTCTCCGCGAAATGGCTCTCGGTGCTGACAGCCTTTTCTCCAACGAGATTATGATAAACCGCATCAACTCAGACCTCGCAAACGGCTTCGGAAACCTCGTTTCGCGTACCGTTGCAATGGTGGATAAGTATTTCGGCGGAACTCTCCCCACAGAGCGTAAGAGCGCTCCTCTCGACGATGAGTTCAGAGCAGCTGTTACCGGACTTCTCCCCGAGGTCGATAAGTACATCGACGAGACAAAGATCAAGCAGGCTCTCGAGGAGATATTCAAGGTCGTTGACCGCGCAAACAAGTACATCGACGAGACAGAGCCTTGGAAACTCGGCAAGGACGACTCCCAGAAGGCTCGCCTTGCAGCAGTTCTCTACAATCTGCTCGAGTCCATAAGAATTATCTCAGCCCTCCTCGCACCCTTTATGCCTACTACTATGCCCAAGGTGTGGGAGCAGATAGGTGCTTCCGCTGAGGACGTAAAGTACGAGAACCTCGGAAAATTCGATGTTCTTCCCGCAAATGTCACAGTTCACAAGGGCGAGATACTCTTCCCGAGAATTGACGTTGACAAGGAGATAGATGAGCTCAACGACATACTCCGCAAGAATATGGAGGCTGCGCAGGCTAAGCTCTCCGCCGAGGAAAAGGGCGAGGAAGCTGCTGCTCCGATAGAGCTTGCACCGGAGATCACTATCGACGACTTTGCAAAGGTCGAGATAAGAGTCGCAAAGGTAGTTGCCTGCGAGAAGGTCAAGAAGTCCGACAAGCTGCTCTGCCTCCAGCTCGATGACGGTATGGGCGGCAGACAGGTCGTTTCCGGCATAGCTCAGTATTACGCTCCGGAGGACCTTATCGGAAAGAAGCTCCAGCTCATCGCAAACCTCAAGCCGGTAAAGCTCCGCGGAGTTGACAGCAACGGAATGATCTGTGCAGCAGATACTCCGGACGGTGTTAAGGTAATATTTGTTGATGACAGTATCCCTGTCGGCTCAAAGGTAAGATAACAAAAAGGCGCACTGTGGTGCGCCTTTTTAATTGCTCAGATAAAAGCAAGTATTGACATAAATGTAGGGGCGCTTTCCAGCGCCCCTTTGGCATTATTTATTGTTTTTGAGTGACTCAAAGTAGTCGTCAAAACTAAGTTTGCCGTTTGATGAAACATAGCTGAAGTATTTGAGTATGCGGGAAGCATCATCGGCAGCTGCGAGATCATTGTGGTCTGCATCAGCGCACTTTCTCTGGAGAGCAGAGAGCGGTGAAGGAGAATCGCCTGAAAGGAGTGCGTAGTTCCTCAGAGCTAAGCTCGCATCATTAGCTGAATACCTGCCGTCGAGATCAACATCGCCTACGAGGATATTTCCTGCAACATACTTATATTTGTCGAGTACGGCTATCGGGTAATCCGAACGGCCGCTGAGTTTTTCAAAGGTCTGTGTGAGGAGACCTTTGTCATCGTGCTTTGAACCGATCTTGTCGAGAATTGTAACAGCGATAGCAAGGTGACCTCTCTGATTGGGGTGGAAGTCCCTGTTTTCGCCAGGGAGCTGAATGTTTGTGAAGTAGCTGATGCTTCCGGGATTGTCCTTGCTGAGCTCAGTACCTTCGGGGAGAGCGTTGAGGTCTGTGCGGACGTCTGCTATCTCGATACCGCTGATCTTTTTGAGTTCGCTTTCAAATGTATCAAGAACATCATTGAAGCTGCTGCTGATCTGATCCATAAGTGAGGGATCAATGGAAGCAGCCTTCAGATATTCGGGAGTGAACTGGAGCGGCTGGTAAACAGTCTGGACTATTACCTTTGCATCTGGATTTATAGCCTTGACAGCGGTTATGCTGTCCTTGAGGTTGGGGATAATGGTCTTGGGTATGATGCCGACATAAGCGTAATCCTCGTCGTAGTACTTGAGGTTTGCACAGAGCTTCTTGAGCTCGGAGCTGAGGTCAAGAAGATTTGTCGGACTTGCGTTCTTGTAAGCCTTGACTTTTTCGATGTCAAGATATTTGAGGAGATCAGTTATGGTAGGATCTGCGGGAATATCTGCTGATTTGATTCCGTCCTTGAGCAGCTTCTTCTTTTCGCCGAATGTGAGAAGGCGTTTTGAAGCGTAATGCAGGAGGTCGTTTGCTCCGACGGAGATAACGACATATTCAGCGTTCTTGACAGATGTTTTCTGCTCATCTGAAAGTGACTTGATCTTATTGAGCATATCAGTGGAAGTAGCTCCGGAAACAGCGTAATTTGAAACATTTCCGCCGAGGTAGTCAGCACAGAGCTCGCCGTAGTTGTGTTCGGAAGAGCTGAGACCGTATCCGGCAGCAATACTGTCGCCGAAGAGTACAAAATCATTTTTTGTATCCGTACCGGCTGAAGATACCGGAAGAGCGCTGAGTGAAGCCGACGCGATAGCAGCCGACATCAGTATTGAAATGAATTTTTTCATTTGTATCCTCCTTTCGGGATGAGTCCCTGATTAGATTATATACTTTTTTTATTAATATGTCAAGTGCGGCAGAGCTGTAAATATTAACAGCAGACGATAGCGGCAACTGTTATATTGTCCTTGCTTTCGTTGGCGGAGGCTTTTTCGAGCAGAAGCTGGAGACGCTCCGGGAGACTGCGCGGCAGCTCCATAATTTCCTCCATATCTATCGGAGAAACATAGTCCGACAGACCGTCCGAGCAGAGTATGAGGACATCGCCGAACTCTGTTCCGCCGGTTATCGGGGAAATGTCGATCTTTGGTCTGGTGCTGACGTTTCCGAAGGCGGGGAAGATGATGTTTCTATGAACGTGCGTCTTGCGTTCGGCGAGGGTTATCGAGCCCTCCTCGTAGAGGAGCTGCACGAGCGACTGATCGCGTGAGATCTGGGTTATCCTGCCGCTGCGGAAGCGGTAGAGCCTCGAGTCGCCGACGTTGAATGTGAGGATATTGCCTCGCTCGTCAACAGCAATGCCGCAGAGGGTAGCCTGCATATTGCGGTTGTCTGGGTTTTCGTTGCTGAACTGCGCAAGGCGGCTGTGTATCGAGAGAAGCTCACCTGAGAGGTCTGTGCGGCTGGTGTAGTGCAGCTCGCTTATCATCTCAAGGCACATCTTTGAGGCAACTTCTCCGGATAATTCACCGGAAACTCCGTCCGAGACCGCTGCTATGAACGGAGCGCTGAGCTCCTGTTCGGTAGTTCCGCTGTCAATGACGCTCTTCCCGATGAGGAGAGCGTCCTCGTTGTGTGGCATTATACCTTTGTCGGTAAGACCGCAGCAATAGTACATATGTGTGATACCTTTCAGTTATTGGATATTGTAGAGAGCCATTCCGTTGCGGCAGGTGATCTCGAGCAGTTCATCGACCGGTATGCCCTTTATCTCGGCAGCTTTCTGAGCGGTATATGCTATCATCGAGCTGTCGCAGCGCTTTCCGCGGAAGGGCACGGGTGCCATATACGGGCAGTCGGTCTCGAGGAGAAGCCTGTCGAGCGGTACCTCCGCAAGCGCACGGAGCGCCTTTTTTGCGTTTTTGAATGTGAGGACACCGGTGAAGCCGATGTACATACCGAGCCTGATTATCTCCCTTGCCGTTTCAGCGGAACCGCTGAAGCAGTGAACGACACCCTTCGGCTTGAATTCGCGCAGGAGAACAAGAGTGTCCTCGCAGGCATCGCGGCTGTGGACTATGACCGGCATATCGAGTTCACAGGCAAGCTCAAGCTGCTCGCGGAAGAGCTTTATCTGCTTTTCACGGTCGTAGCCGTCGTAGTGATAGTCGAGACCTATCTCGCCGACTGCGCGTATTTTCGGGTTTTCGCTTATGGCTTTGCGGACTGTTTCAAGGTAGTCCGCCGGGTTCGTATCTACTGACTCCGGGTGGACTCCGGCAGCCGCATAGATATAGTCATACTTCTGTGCAAGCTCGGAATTCTCTGCCGTGTCCTCGACTGATGAGGAGGCAAGAGTGACGTATTTTACGCCTTTTTCCGGCAGCGAAGCAAGTATCTGTTCACGGTCCTCATCGAAAGCGTGGTCCGCGTAATGAGCGTGGGTATCGAAGATGTTGTTCAAGACTGCACCTCCGATCAGGTCGGTCTCGTCGGAGGCTCAGTGGGCTCACCGAAGTATTCCTCCGGCAGGTTGGAGATGAAGGACTCGCTGGGAATGAAGTCCTTCTCGGCATCGGTGCCGTCAACGCAGGCTGCTATCGAGATGCCCGAGCCGAAGTTGAACATATACTGGATAGCGCTCTTTTTCTTGTCGTAGTCAACGGCAGTTACATTTGTATTGGGGATCATATTGATGATCTCGGAGAAGTATCTGTCGAAGTTTGTTGCGATACGGTCGCCGTCAGAGCCGTTTATCATATAGCTGAGGATAGTGGCAGCCTTGAGCGCTCTTTCGGGCTCGCCGCCGGGGAATTTGTTGTAGGTGAGGTACTTGGTTATCTCGTCAGCTGCGAGAGTTTCGAGCGTGCCGTCTCCGGGATAGCCGTTGAGTTTGATGTCAACAGGGTAGTTTACTCCGCCGAGGAGGTCGCAGACCTTTTCAAATGAGTTGACATCGAATACCATATACTTGTCAACGTCGATCTTGAGGGCTTCCTCTATGAATTCCTCGGCAGCCTGAGCGCCGCCGCGGGTGTATTTATCCTTGAGCGCGATCTGGGTGTTCTCTTTCTGTGAGTAGAAGATCGAATTTGAGGGAACGCCGATGAAGAGGATATTTTTCTTATAGGGGACTGATCGCATCAGTACAAATGTCGCATTTGAGTCGGAAGGTGCTTCGGGATCGTCAAGAACGAGCAGAATGGTATGGCTGTCCTCTGCGGATACCGAGATAGAGCCGTTTCTCGGAGGCGGTTCTTTGATCTTGTCGTCTTTTTTGCCGATGAAGTTGTGGTAGATGAAGTAGACTGCACCGCCGACGAGGAGCGTAGCGATGAAGATGGTCACGAGGAACGGTATGGCAATGCTGCCGACTTTCTTTTTGCGTTTTTCTGACATTGTTTAACTCTCCTTTGAAAAAATGATAATGTCTGTATCAGAATTGATTACGATTTGTATATAACTGAGATGAAAATATTCACAGTAAAATGAATAAAAACGTTTTACGGTTTCCGGTGTTAAAAACCGGAGGGCTTTAATGCGTTTATCAACAGGTTTTTCAACATTTTCCACATTGAAAGCTGACAGTGAATGTTTAAACACAACATTCAACAGTCGGTTGAAAAAGAACGTATCTTCACCCCGGAATCTGCTCCGTAACATAAAAATCACTGCCGGCGGAGCATTTTTATGCAAATAAACTTGAAAAATCCTGCAAATGTGATATAATTAATGTTAGGACTCTCGCTGAGCCGGACTGAAAGGGTTCGGCAGGAGCGAGATACGCTGCCTTACGGCGACTGTATCCGTGCCGGCTTCGTCTATTATGCGGTACAGATCATCGCTGCTGAATTCAGCGACCTGCTTGCCGCAGCTGTTAAGATAGGCAACGGTCTGGTGAGTCCCTGAACGGTACTCCGAATGATTATAGTATGCAATGGCGGCTGATGAACAGTCTGCCATAAAGTAGTTTCTTGTGCGGTAAAGCTCTTTTCCGGCACCTGACTTGGAATATACTATGTCCGGATCGGGGCTCGTGCAGATGACCGCATCGCAGCTCAGCTCGACCTTGCGGAGTATTTCCTGCTCGACAGGACGGAAGCGTTCTGCGTGGCGGCGGTAGGGCATTGCACCGATGAGTCTTATGTCAGCGCCGTTGTTTTTCAGGCGGCTGAGGTACTGGGCAGCCCATAGGTCTGTTCCGGTCGAAAGCCCGTCGATGAAGCTGGTGTATCCTGCTTCGATCGCCATATCAATGTACCGGCACAGCATAAACTGTATACCGGTGACGGTCAGTTCGAGGAACGAGTCGTCGTTCCGGTAGGGGATAATGCTCTTTATCCTGTGACCGGTTATGCAGACGGTCTTTTCGGGCTGAGGTATGAAATGCTCCGGCGATGTCAGCCAAATGCCGGAGGTAAGTGATCTTAGCAAGCCAACACCTCCAATATCATACTATATGATTATAGCATAATACACAATAGATTTCAAGGCGTTTTTCTGATATGTAATATTTTTTTAACCGCTTGTATTGCGAAAGAAAGGAATGATAGAATGAAACCCTATCTCAAGAGAGCGTGGGCAGAGGTCTCTCTCTCAAGGCTCAGAAAGAATATGGAGATAATAAGGGGACTCAACTCTGACAGCACGGAGATAATGGCTGTCGTCAAGGCGGACGCTTACGGTCACGGCTACGACAGGGTGTGCCATTGCCTTGCTGAGGAATGCGGCATACGCTACTTTGCCGTATCAAATCTCGATGAGGCTCTTGCCGTAAGGCAGCTCTGTCCCGATGCGGATATACTCATACTTGGCTATACTCCGCCGGAGTACGCTCACGAGATCTCAGAGAACAACATTATTCAGGGCGTCGTTTCAATGGAGTACGCTCAGTCGCTCTGCAAAAACAGCAGCGAAAAGGTACGCTGCCATATCAAGATAGATACAGGTATGGGCAGGATAGGTCTGAGGTATGATGAGCCGGCTGAGTGTGCGGAGGAGATAATCCGTATCTGCGGAGTTGAAGGACTATCGGTCGAGGGAATATACACTCACTTTGCCGTTGCCGACAGCGATGATCCCGACAATATAAGCTACACCGACCGTCAGCAGGCCTATATAACCGATACCTATGATGAGCTCGTGAAGAGAGGCGTAAAGCTCAGACATATGCACTTTATGAACAGTGCCGCTACCTGTTACCGCAATGACAGCAGGAGCACTCTCTCCCGTGCAGGTATCATAATCTACGGTCTGCACCCGGATATAAGCCTTGATATACCTGAGGGGCTCGAGCCTGTTATGGAGCTCAAAGCCGTTATCTCACAGGTCAAGACCGTTCCGGCGGGCACCTGCATAAGCTACGGAAGGACGTTCGTCTCTGACAGGGAAATGCGCATCGCTACCGTCACGATAGGCTATGCTGACGGATATTCGAGACTTCTCAGCTCAAAGGGCGAGATACTCGTCCACGGAAAGCGCTGCCGTATAGTCGGCAGGGTTTGTATGGATCAGCTTATGATAGACGTGAGCGGAGTACCGGAGGCTGAGTCCGGTGACATTGTTACTCTCATCGGACGCGACGGTGATGATATTATTACCGCCGACGAGCTTGCTTCCGTATACGGAACTATCGGCTACGAAGTTGTCTGCGGCATTTCAAAGAGAGTGCCGAGAATATACATTGACTGAATACTATATAATATGTAAGGAGAATAAAAATGGACGTTATTGAACTCACAAGGGAACTCGGAAAGGCTATACAGCAGGATGACAGATATATTGCATATATGCTCGCAAAGCAGGTCAACGACAACGACAAGGAGCTCAACGAAGATGTTGAGAAGTTCTCCAAGCTGCGCGAGGAGCTCAACGAGGTAATGAAGAAAGATGTTCAGGCATCTGAGACTGACCACCTCAAGGAGCTCGACGAGAACATTAAGGCTACCTACAAGAAGATAATGAGCAACAAGAATATGGTCGTATTTCAGGCTGCACAGAAGAACCTCGAGGATCTCATAAACAATGTTCAGCAGATAATCACTATGTGCGCTAACGGCGAGGATCCCGAGACCTGCCAGCCCTCGAGCGGCTGCTCAGGAAGCTGCGCTACCTGCGGAGGCTGCGGCTGATGGAGATCGACAGAAGCAAGATCTCCCCGATGATGCAGCAGTACTTCGAGGTCAAGGACAAGTACGAGGACTGCGTGCTCTTTTTCAGACTGGGAGACTTCTATGAAATGTTCTTCGATGACGCGATAAGGGTGTCGAAGGCACTCGAACTCACTCTGACCGGCAGGGACTGCGGTCTCGAGGAGCGTGCTCCGATGTGCGGAGTCCCTTACCACGCCGCTGATATGTACATCAAGCGCCTGATAGATCTGGGCTTCAAGGTAGCTGTCTGCGAACAGCTAACCGATCCTGCCGAGACCAAGGGCATAGTTGTCAGGGACGTCATCAGGGTGGTTACACCGGGTACTCTCACCGACAGCAGTATGCTCGATGACGGAAGAAATAACTACGTTTGCAGCATTTTCTACGACGAGGAGAGCAAGACCTGCGGCGTTGCTTCTGCGGATATTTCCACAGGTGAAGCTGCTGTCAGCTTCTTTGAGGGCAAGGATATGGAATCCGGAGTCATCAACGAGCTCAGCCGCATACAGCCCTCCGAGATAATCTTCCCGGACAGCTTTTTCAGTATGAAGAACGTTGCTGATTTCGTGAAGCTGAGACTCGGCAGCGCAGTCACGCTCCGTGAAGCGGAACGCTTCACGCCGTCGCGCAACATAGGTATAGTAACGGAACTTCTCGGAGCCGCGACGGCGTCAGAGCTGGGTATCAGCTCTGACGGAGCGGACTGCGCTGCCGTATGCGGACTCTTCGAGTATATCAAGGATACGCAGAAGTCATCGGTTTCGAGGTTTACGGGCATCGAGGTAGTCGGCTGCGACGCATATATGGGGCTCGACCTCAATGCAAGGCGAAATCTTGAGCTCACGGAGACTCTGCGCAGCAAGGAGAAAAAAGGCTCGCTGCTGTGGGTGCTCGACTCGACGAGGACTTCTATGGGCAGAAGAATGCTCAAGAACTGGATAGAGCAGCCGCTGAAAAGTCCGGCGAAGATAATCGCAAGACTCGATGCGGTCGAGGCTCTGTACAAAAAGAGCGTAGTGACAGGGGAGCTCTCCGAGCTCCTTGAAAGAGTCTACGACCTCGAACGTCTTATGACGAAGGTAATGTACAAAACTGCTACTCCGCGTGACCTGAAGGCTCTTTCTGCGACCGCGGCACAGCTTCCGGCAATAAAGGAGGAGCTCGCGAAGCTGGGCGACTCAAAGCTGCTTGCAAAGCTGAGCGGTGAGATCTCCGACCTCGGCGAGATAGTGAACCTCGTGGAAAACGCCATAATGGACGAGCCGCCCATTTCAGTCAAGGACGGCGGCGTGATAAAGGAGGGCTTCAACGAGGAGCTCGACTCCCTCCGCCACATTATGAACAACGGCAGAGGGATTATCGACGAGATCGAACAGCGCGAGAAGGAGTCCACCGGCATCAAAAACCTGAAAATTGGCTTCAACCGTGTGTTCGGCTACTACCTCGAGGTAACACGTTCTTACTACGATCTTATCCCTGAGGGCTGGATACGCAAGCAGACTCTTGCAAACGCCGAGCGCTTTATCACCGAGGAGCTCAAGAATGCCGAAAACGCTATACTCGGCGCTAAGGACAAGGCTCTTTCGCTCGAAGCAGATATTTTCTCGGAGGTCAGGGACTTCCTTGCAACAAAGCTCGCACCCGTTCAGCAGACTGCTTCTGCGGTCGCAGCGGTGGACGTTCTCTGCTCCTTCGCTGACGTTGCACTGAGAAACCAGTACGTCAAGCCGGATATAGCTCTCGACGGAGCTATCGACATAAAAGCCGGACGTCATCCTGTTGTTGAGCTTATGCTCACGGACGAGGTCTTTGTGCCGAACGACGTACATATCGACACCAAGTCCGATCGTATGTCAATTATCACAGGACCGAATATGTCTGGTAAATCCACATATATGCGCCAGACCGCACTCATCGTCCTTATGGCTCAGATAGGCAGCTTCGTGCCTGCCGACTCAGCTAAAATATCGGTGGTGGACAAGATCTTCACCCGTGTCGGAGCTTCCGATGACCTCACAGCCGGACAGTCCACATTTATGGTGGAAATGAGCGAGGTCTCGGATATTCTCAAGAATGCTACTCCCAACAGCCTTGTCATTCTCGATGAGGTGGGAAGAGGTACTTCGACCTTTGACGGCGTGAGCATTGCCCGTGCCGTTGCGGAGCACATCTGCACCTCTAAAAAGCTCGGCTGCAAGACTCTCTTCGCTACCCACTATCACGAGCTCATCGGTCTTGAGAACGAGCTTGAGGGTGTCAAGAATTACAGCATTGCCGTGAACAAGCACGGCGGTACGATACGCTTCCTGCGAAAGATAGTCCGCGGCGGAGTTGATGAGAGCTACGGCGTTGATGTTGCGAAGCTGGCGGGACTTCCTGCGAAGGTGGTCAGCCGTGCGAGGGAGCTGCTTGAGGAAATGGAGCGTTCCCACGCTGCTGAACGCACAAGCGCTGCTCCGGCAGAGTCCGAACAGATGAGCTTCGGCGCAGTAAACAGCGAAAAGGCTCTCGATATGCTGAAAAAGACCAACATCGACGAGCTCTCCGACGCTGAGTGCAGGGAGCTTCTGAAGGATATGCTCAGCACTATCGAAAACTGAACTACGATATTACAGGAGGAATGGAAATGCCTGCATATTTCAGCATAGTTTTGGAATTTGACCGCGATGATATAGGTGTGAATACCGTTGACGAGCTCTGCTTCTATATGAAGCACGCCGGTCTCGCTTTCAGAGCCGGAGCGTGGGGCGCAGAAAAGCTCACACAGGGCGAGATAACCGCTCATAATCAGGAGCTGCTCCTGCACGATTTCGAGCCCGATCCGAATGATGAACACGGCGACAGATATTATCAGTCCGAGTTTGACCTTGACGGCTTCTCGGGCGCAAGGGGCTTTTATCTGAACAACACTCCCTCGGACGGCAGATACGAGTATGTGCTCGTGATACCCGAGGAGGAGGTCTACGCCGAGAACGAGCCTAAGGCTCTGAAAAAGGAGACGGCAGACAAGCTGCTCCACCTCTTAAAGTGGATATGGCATATGCCGTCAATACGCACGATACAGACCTTCACCGAGAAGTGCGACGGCATCACTCCCGAGACGGAATTCGCTGGCGGCGGACTTCCTCAGGCTCACCCCTACGCGATAGTCAGCGAGAAGCAACTCAAAAATATCAGCACTGAGGGCTTTGAGGTGCAGCCTTTTCACTTCGGCGGCATCATACTGACAAACAAGAAATACAAATTAATATAGATCGGAGAGGATATAATGAAAAAAGCAATGACGATCTCCTATGAAGTCGGCAATAATCTCTATCTCAATTTCACGAACAAATGTCCGTGCAACTGCACGTTCTGCATCAGGACTCACGCTGACGGCGCATACGGTTCTGATCCGCTCTGGCTCGAGCATGAGCCGTCAATGGACGAGATAAAGGCTGACCTCGGAAAGCACGATCTTACCAAGTATGACGAGATAGTTTTCTGCGGATACGGCGAGCCTACCGAGCGCCTTGATGCTGTTACAGAGACTGCCGGCTGGCTGAGGGAGAAGGGCTGCAAAAAGCTCCGTATCAACACAAACGGTCTCGGCGATCTTGTCAACGGCAGGAGCATTGCCGGCGAGCTCTGTGAAGCACTGGACGTTATTTCCGTCAGCCTCAATGCAGGCACAAGGGACGAGTATATGAAGGTGACACGCCCGAGGTTTGACAATGCGTGGGAGGCTATGCAGCAGTTCACTGCGGACTGCGTTAAGACAGGCAGCGCTGAGGTCGTAATGTCGGTCGTTGACGTTATCCCGGAGGAGCAGATAGAGGCTTCGAGGAAGGTCGCAGAGAAGCTCGGAGCAGTTCTCCGTATCCGTACATTCGATGATTGATGTGCAGGGTGCATAATTTTCAACAATTCAATTTGTGTAAGATTTTGCAGGAGCGCTATGGAAATCTCCGGCAGGATATGGTATAATAGAAGTAGGTTTTTCCGTCCGGTATAAGGACAAAACCCACAGACTGACAGGAGGAACAGATATGGATCACAAAAAGATCATTATAGCTGCTGCGGCTGCGACAGTTTTTACACTCAGCGCAACTGCTGCTTGTATAGTCGTTTGCAGGCGGTTATTCGAGAAAAACTACATTCCCGTCAGCGATTTTAATCGTTAATTTTTATAAAAGAAGGTTGAATAAAATGGAAATCAAATTCGTTAAAGCAGACAAGCTCAAGGCTAAGCCCCAGCCCGGCGACAAGCTCGGCTTCGGTCACATCTTCACAGACTATATGCTGGTAATGCCTTATGATGAAGGTCAGGGCTGGCACGATCCTGAGATCCGCCCCTATGCTCCTATCGAGCTCTCACCTGCCGCTATGTGTCTCCACTACGGTCAGGAAGTATTCGAGGGACTCAAGGCTTACAGAACTGCTGACAATAAGGTACAGCTCTTCCGTCCGCAGGAGA
>CACXEJ010000070.1 GCA_902766595.1 Ruminococcus flavefaciens
GTTAAGAGCCTCGAGGATAGTTCTGCCGGGGAGGATCTCAGCAGCCATAGCAGCTGAATGAGTCATACCTGAGCAGCCGATAGTCTCTACGAGAGCTTCCTGGATAACGCCTTCCTTAACGTTGAGTGTGAGCTTGCAGGTACCCTGCTGAGGAGCACACCAACCGATACCGTGTGTAAAACCGGAAATATCCTTAATTTCCTTAGCCTTTACCCACTTAGCCTCCTCAGGAATGGGAGCAGCGCCGTGAGCAACGCCCTGTGCGATAGGGCACATTGTTTCAACTTCATGTGAATAAATCATCAAGCATTCTCCTTTGAAAATTTTATAGATTAATTATACACCCAACAGCCCATTAAGTCAAGACTTAATAACTATTTTTCTTTATGCCTGCACAAGATATTTCTTACAGAAAACTCCCTGCCGCAGAGTGATAGATAGAATATCATTTTAACCAACTCAACTTTTTTATAAACAAACGCTCCCCTTAACACAGGGCTCAATGAGACTAACTCAATTTCTTTTTGGTGTTTTTAGCCATATTGTATTGACTTTTTTTGTCACTTATGCTAAAATAATAGTGCAGCTCTTATGTGCTGACAGTCTTATTTATACCTATCATATCTGCTTTTTATCCCACCAACTATCGTCCTTTATCAGACAGTCAGCTTTCAGACTGTATAACACCGCAAAAGCGGTATATTTATCGTCTGTCCTGTGTGCAGCAGGATAAACGGCGATAGAATGGAGGGTTTTATGAAAAAACATTTACTTGCAGCTTGTTCACTTGCTGCAGTAGCAAGTCTTGCAGCACTTGCACCTATGTCCGCAAATGCTGCATCTGACGAAATTCAGGACGGAATTTCAGTCAGGATCTCTTCCGACAAAACTGATTATGCTGTCGGAGAAGAGGTGAACCTCAACGTCACCATTTCAAACACCAACCCCTTTGACGTCAATGGCGTAGACGTTGATCTTCTGCTCCCCGACGAGCTCGAGTTCAAGCTCAACGAAGTTCCCGAGGGCAAGATAGACCTCAAGGCTGGCGAAAAGTACGGTATGTCAGCTATTGCTGTAAAGGCTGCCGAGACTTCTTCCGAAGCTCCCCCTGAGGAGAATACCGAAGCATCTTCCGAAACTGCTTCTGAGACAGCTTCAGAAACTGCTTCCGAGACTTCCGCAGCTTCTACCGAACAGATCACTTCTTCATCTTCAGTATCCAACACGGTTGGCAATGAAAGCAGCCCTAAGACAGGTTCAAAGTCTGTTTCAGGCGCAGCTGTTACTCTTATCCTTTCAGCTTCACTCGCTCTTTACCTCGGTAAGAAGGGCAAGCTGAACAAGAAAACCTTCAGCTTTATCCTGAGCCTTATGCTCATTTCTTCTTCAATGCCCTATGAGGCATTCGTTCACGCTGCTGAGGACGACGGACTCATCTCCAACTCTATCAGCGTTGACACTACTATAAACAGCGACAGCAAGTCACTGAACATCTCCGCTTCTGTTTCCTACTCCTTCGAGAAGGCTGAGATCGAAAAGGCTGCTGCTGATACCGACGGCGACGGTCTTTCCAACTCCGACGAGCTCGAGATCGGTACAGATCCCGAAAAGGCTGATACTGACGGCGACGGTCTCACAGACGGCTTTGAGGTCAAAAAGCTCGCCTCCGATCCTTTAAAGGCTGACACAGACGGCAACTCCGTAAGCGATGCCGATGAGGACGCTGACAAGGACGGTCTCACAAACGCCAAGGAACAGGAACTCGGCACTAACCCCTTAAAGGCTGACACAGACGGCGACGGTCTTGCAGACAATGACGAGATCGAAAAGCACCACACAGATCCCTTAAAGGCTGATACCGATGCCGACGGCATCATAGACAGCGATGAGATCAAGCTCTCACTCGATCCCACAAAGCCCTCAACAGACGGAACTACTCCCGATGCTGAGAAGAAGATCGAGCAGACTATCACAGATGATGCTAAGGGTGATGTGCTCCGTGAAAGCGACAATATCTTCAAGCCCTCTGTTTCAGGCAGCGTTGCAGGTCTCATTGACCGCAAGGTGACTATCGACAAAGACGAGACAACTGCATTTGCTGATAACCGTTCCGTTCTCAGCGACGTTATTGATCTCTCATCCAAGGATAACGATACTTTAACACTCACATTCACCTATGACGCCTCACTTACAGGTGATATAAGCAGTCTCGGCATCTTCTGCTTCAACAATGAAGAGCTCAAGCCCCTCGAGACAAAGATCGACAAGGAAAAGCGCACTATCTCAGCTGAGGTAACAGAAAGTGCTTACTACTTCGTTACAGATATGGACGAGTTCCTCAAGGGCTTCGGCATCGACGCTATGGCAGAGACCGAAGAGGCTTCCGTTCCCTCATCAGAAGTGACCGTTAAGGCTGCCGAAGAAGCAGATGTAAACGATCCCAACTATCAGGCTCCTGCTCCCATTGACTTTGAAGAGTTAAAGAAGGCTGCTGCTATCGACACAGTTGCAGCTTCCACATATCCCTCCGATGCTTCTGCATTCGGTCAGTCCGACATTGTTTTCGTTATTGATACAACAGGCTCTATGGGAAGCGCTATCAGCAACGTTAAGTCCAACGTTAACAAGTTCGCAAATACTCTCAGCAACGACTACAAGGTAAACGTTAACTTCTCACTTATCGAGTACCGTGACATCACCTGCGACGGAAAGGACTCCACAAAGCAGCACAAGTATCTCTCATCAAACTGGTTCACAAACGTTGACAAGTTCAAGTCAGAGATCAACAAGCTCTCAGTAGGCGGCGGCGGAGACGCTCCCGAAACTCCTATCGACGCTCTCGAGCTCGCCCGCAAGTCCAACTGGAGAAAGGGCTCTACAAAGTACGTTATCCTCGTTACCGACATCAACTACAAGAATAACAACAACAGCGGCATCAAGGATATGGACGAGATGACCAAGAAGCTCGCTGCTGACGGCATCATCGTTTCAGCTATCTCTTCAAACGAGAGCTACTACAAGAACCTCATTACATCTACCGGCGGTCTTTACGGCTATATCTACGGCAACTTCAGCAATATCCTTCTCGGCATCGCAAAGAAGGTCGGCGAAGATACTAACGACGGCGGCGACTGGGTACTCCTCGACGACTACAATGTAGTTCAGCTCAAGGACAAGATCAGCAAGATAGGCTCTACTGACTCCGACAGCGACGGTCTTACCGACGAGTACGAGCTCGGCACAAAGACTGAAGTCGATATGACTAACATCATCAAAAACCTCTATGTGAATAAGGGCGTGGATCCTTCTGTTTACAAGGGCAAGACAAAGGTAACAATGTGGAAAACACGTTCAAATCCTGTTCTTCCCGACACAGACTTTGACGGTATCAACGACGTTGAAGACTCTATGCCCAAGCCCAACTCCGCAAGAACAAATAATCTCTTCAAGGGTAAGATCCACTGGTCTGAAAGTACGATCAAAAGATACGATGAAGAAGATATGCCTGACGAAAATACTCCTACATACAAGGAATTCAAATACTTCACATCAAAGGAAGAGGCAGAACTCAGAGTCGATTACCGCAAGCTCCTTTCCAACAACGATCGTTTCAACAATGACCTCGCTATATTCTCCATTTTCGGAGCTATCGATGCATATGCTGAAAACATCTACACAGAGTGGACATACGGTCGTGACGGCGGAGCAGATGTTCCCGGAGATTTCATTGACAAATTCGGATGCAAGGATATTGAGGACTACGATGTACGTTCAACCAACGGCTTAGACACAGACGACGTAACAGAAGTTGTCATCGGTCACAGAAAGGTCGTTACTCTTGACGAAGAAAAGGAAGTTGTCATCGTTGAGGTAAGAGGTACAAATGGTACAAGCGAAGAATGGTCAAGTAACTTCGACGTTGGCGCAGACTCCTCTGTTTACACAAATCTCACAGGCAATCATCCTGAGTGGACTACCAAGCTCAACCATAAGGGATTTGATGTTGCAGCTACAAGAGCACTCGTAAAGATCGAGTCATATCTCCGCAACCACCACATCTCAAACGGTTCTATCCTTATCTGCGGTCACTCAAGAGGTGCAGCTATCGCTGACATACTTGGTTCCAAGTTCGAGGACAACGCCAACTTCCTCTCTTACACATACGCTTTTGCAACTCCTAACTGCACACAGAGAGAAGATGCAAGAAACTACAAGACTATTTTCAACATCGTAAACAACGACGACCTCGTTCCCACACTTCCTCTTGAGGACTGGGGCTTCCAGAAGTTCGGTACTGATAAGTGCATAAGCGTTGCATACTATTACGAAAAAGCATGGGAGAGCTTTATCGGCAAATTCGATTACGATCAGATAGACGATGGTGTTTTCCAGGCTACTCTGAATTCCTTCAAGGAAATCGCCAAAAACCGTGAACAGATCTATTTCTTCAACGATTCAGATGAAGATGCCAGGGTCTGGGAAAATAACAGGGGTCATATCACTTATGAAGGCGCTGAGGTAGAACTTGATGAGCTCTCTAAGGCACTGAAAAAGGAAAAGCTCCGCAAGTACTGCAAGCTTGACATAACAGTAGATACATTTGCATGCCACGTTGAGGTATTCTACTGCCCTGCTTACTTGATGCAGACACTTGCAAATATGACCACCAAGATCGGTCCTAACGATCTCGGACGTGACGTTGCCGGAAAATACGCAACAGCTAAAACCAACTTCGTAAAGGCAAGCGGTGCTATCCCCGGTACCGGCGGCGGTATGCAGGATACACACGAGCCTGTAACATACTATGTTATCGCTCATAACAGATTTTGACAAAACTGCATTATCACTGAAATAACAAAAACTGCGTTCAGTTAATTCTGAACGCAGTTTTTTATAAGCAGTATAGATCTCCTCAGATCTGTCCGAGCAGTTCATCTATCTGGTCTCTCGAAGCAAGTCCGTCCGAGAAAGCCGTCGCGCCGCCGCAGGCAGTTCCAAGTCTGAGCGCATAATCAAAGCCCTTTTCGAGTCCGGAAACAAATCCGGCAAGCATAGAGTCCCCTGCACCGACCGAATTCCTGACAGTGCCGCGGCAGGCAGTACTCTTGTGGACTCCGCCGTTTTCATCAAGGAGCACCGCTCCTTCACCTGCCATAGACACAAGAACGTTTCGCGCGCCGAGCTCACGGAGCTTGCCGCCATAGAGAACAACGTCCTCCTTTGACTCTATCTTCACGCCGAACAGCTCCCCGAGCTCCTGATCGTTGGGCTTTATCAGGAACGGGCGGTATTTCAGAACATTCATCAGCAGCTCTCCGGAAGCATCAACGACCGTCCTTATCTCTCTGCCGGAAAGCCTTTTCAGTATCCGCTCGTAAACATCAGCCGGCAGACTTTTCGGTATGCTCCCTGC
Organism: Ruminococcus flavefaciens; assembly: GCA_902766595.1. Taxonomy (GTDB): domain Bacteria; phylum Bacillota; class Clostridia; order Oscillospirales; family Ruminococcaceae; genus Ruminococcus; species Ruminococcus flavefaciens_U. The sequence goes on from CACXEJ010000070.1 coordinate 5,414, forward strand.
AAGTATGAGCGTATCTCCCTCTGACAGCCCGTCGAGACGCGCAAAGAGCTTCTCCAGCGAGGCTGTATCAATATCCGGTCCCTGACCGTTCAGCTCGGTCTCCTCGCCGGACTTTATCTTGACGTTGATGCGTGAATTGCCCTCTGGCAGCCTTATGAAATCCGTCTCGATGCCCATTGCACGGACGCCGTTTTCGATAGCCTCGCCCGTGAAGCCGGCAGTGAAGCCGAGCGCTATCGAACGGACACCGAGCTCCGCAAGAACTAACGAGACATTTATGCCCTTTCCGCCGAAAAACATACTCTCGGACGAAGCGCGGTTCACGCTGCCGAGCACGAGTCCGCCGGTATGAACAACATAGTCGATCGCCGGATTGAACGTTACTGTGTATATCAAAATATCATCACCTTATCAGAGTTTGTCAATGAGTCCGGGCCTGAACAGCCATTCTTTTCGTTAATTGACTCCCGGAGCTTCATACATTAATTATATCCCCTCAGGTGAGCGCTGTCAATAAATTACACGCGGCAAATTGTAAATTTATTGATAACAGATGAGGCAGTATGTTGCCATTCTTACCAAAGTGTGCTATAATAATGTAAATTCTTAATTAATTGGAGGTGTTCGGCTTGATGTGGATAATAATATTTCTGCTCGTTATCGTATTTTCGATAAGCGGAATTGTTTTTCTCGTGAAGGGCTTCCACAAATTCAGCTTCATCACCAGACTCGCCGTCAAAAGCAAGCCGCTTTCGTGGGCGGCAGCGATTCTGCCGGTAGCACTGATAGTAATTCTGACGACCGTTCTTCTCAATGTGTGGGCAATGACGATAGTCCTCATACACCTGTTCATCTTCTGGGCAGCCGCTGCCGGCATAGGCAGGCTTATCCGCGGAAAACGCGAAATGAAGCGGAACTTCGAGGGGCTTGCCGCCATACTCTTCACGACTGTATATCTGTGCATAGGGTGGTACTTCGCGCACCACGTCTACCGGACAAGCTACACTTTCTCCACCCCGAAGGAGCTCGGGCAGGAGCGTATCCGCGTTGTCGGCATAGCCGACCTGCACCTCGGCATAACCCTCGACTGCGACGGCTTTGCTGAGCAGTGCGACCGTATCAGTGACGAAGAGCCGGACGTTGTACTCGTTGCCGGCGATTTCGTTGACGATGACTCCAGCAAGGACGGTATGGTGGAAGCCTGCCGCGTTCTCGGCAAAGTCAAGGCTAAATACGGCGTTTATTTCACTATGGGCAACCACGATGCAGGCTACTATGACAGCCGCGGCTTCAGCATAGACGACCTCAGAAGTGAGCTGAAAAAGAACGGCGTGACCGTGCTTGAGGACGAAAGTGTTCTCGTGAACGACAGCTTTTACATAGTCGGCAGAAAGGACGCCTCCGCTCCCGAACGCAAGGCAATGAAGGAACTCGTCAGCGGACTGGACAAGTCTAAGTACATCATCGCCGCCGACCACCAGCCGAATGACTACGCAGGTGAAGCCGGCTGCGCCGACCTTGTATTCTCCGGTCATACCCACGGCGGGCACCTCTTCCCTGCCGGATATATCGGTCTGCTCATCGGAGCAAACGACAGAGTTTACGGCACCGAGACCAGAGACGGCACGAATTTTGTTGTTACCTCCGGCATTTCAGGCTGGGCACTTCCGTTCAAGACCGGTGCACGATCTGAATATGTCGTAATGGATATTGAGCATAAATAATATACTATTTAATATGTATAACACTGTGGGAACGCTCATAAGCGTTCCTTAATTTTTATATTTAATTATTGTTGATAGCCAGCTTATCAAGATATCAAAATTTTATCATTTATGTCATAAAAGTTGCATACTTTTCCACATATACCATGTTATAATATATATATAAGCGATAGTGGTCGGCACTCGTCACAAAACTATCTGACTTATATTCATTTTTTCCACCTAATCTGCACATTGTGGGTTGTGAACAAATAATGAATAGTATATAATAGTTTTTGACAAGTACGGAATCGTGTGTCCAGTTAATAATATTAAGGAGATGATTATTATGAAGAAACGCAGATTGTTTGCCGCTGCTACAACTGCTGCCTGCATGGCAAGTTTCCTGACAGTACTTCCCGGCGCAGTTGCACCTTCATATGCTGCTTCAGTAGTCAGCAATGACTTTGAAGTCACTTACGAAGGCTGGCACGGCACAACAGACGAATTCGAGATCAAAGCCGTTAATGGTGCAGGCTTTGAGAACTCACGCGGTATGGCTGTTACAGGCAGAACTACTCCTGCCGACGGTGCCGCTTCTTCAAAGGGCCTTTGGCTCGAGGGCGGTATAAACTATACCTACAACCTCAAGGTTTTCGCTAAAACGAACGAAACTTTCCACCTTACACTTCTGTATAAGGATATGGATACCAATGAGGAAACTACTGTTGAGCTCATCAACAAGGACGTAAAGGCCGGCGAATGGACAGACCTCTCAACCTCATTCAAGGCTCCCGAGAATACCTACGAGTACCTTATGACTCTTACTACCGACAGCACTAACGACTTCTGGTTCGATGATGTTCTCATCACCCAGCAGAAGAAGTTCGGAACAGCTCAGGCTGCTCCCTCAGGCAAGGGACTCAAGGACGAATTCGCTAAGTACTTCCGTGTAGGAAATATCCTCAACGGCGGTACTGTTACAAACTCGGCTATCA
>CACXEJ010000071.1 GCA_902766595.1 Ruminococcus flavefaciens
TAGCTGTACAGGTAGGATTTTTCTCTCTTGTCCAGTTGCCGGGGTTGTGACCGAGAGCCTTTGTGTTTCTTGTCTGAGATGCGCTGCATCCGGAATTAGCACAAACCCAGATCTCTACGCCGCCTGTTGTGCAGGTAGCTGCTCTTGCAGTCATCTTGAACTTGTATCTGTGAGAAGTACACTTTGCTGCATATACAACAGTATCTGCATTGTCTTCCTTTGAAGCCTCAAAGCTTGTTGACTTGTCAGCAACATAAGTTTCTCTTATATCTGATGCAGACTTTTCAGGAGACTGCTGCATAGTTATAGCTGCAAATGCTGCAACGTTCTGAGCTGCACCGGAAGTACCGTCGCTCCATTCAACGAATGTATCAACGTAATCGCCGAAGTTGGAATAATCCTGCACATTTCCGTTCTCATCGAGAGCGCCGACAGAGATTACAGTCGGATATGCAGCCGGGTAACAAGCCTTTTCGCTTGAATAGTTGCCGGCGGAGGCAACTACGAGCACCTCGTGCTCCTCGGCATAAGTAAGAGCGTTCTCGAGCAGAGCGGACTTCTTATCACCTACAAAGCTCATTACGATGATATCAGCGCTGTTGTCAACTGCCCAGCGGATACCCTTCTCTACATTCGCATATGTTCCCTTGCCGTCGTCATCGAGGACTCTTACATCGAGAACGTCTGCGCCGGGAGCTGTATCCTTGAGAATGGACATCATATCGTTACCGTGATCGGAGTCGATAGTGTCATCGTCAATAAATGATGTCTTTCCGGCAGTTTCGTAGTTTGTAACACCTGCATCGAGGAGCGCGATAGTTACGCCCTGACCTGCCGGTGCCTCTTCGCCGCAGCATCCGCCGCAGCAATCGTCGTGAACGTGATCGGCAGCTTCCGTATGCTCTTTAGTCTGAGCAGCAGGAGCGACACTCTCTGCGTTTGCAGCAAGGACTGTGTTGAGTCCAAGTGAAGTTACTGCAAGTGTCGTTGCAGAGATCGACGAAAGAATTCGCTTTAAAATCTGTTTCTTCATTGGTATTCCCTCCATTTTTATTTCTTTTTACGGGTTAATTATTTTGTAACTATCACTCTCCTTCGTCCGGTCTGTTTCCGACAGCGCTCATTTCAGCGCTGTCGTCTTTTGATTATTTAAGTAGAGCTGCATGCTGACAGACCATTATTTACAGTACAGCCAATCGCACAGGCATCAGTCATTCTAAGCGGTGATAGCACCGCAAAGCAAAGCCTTCGCCGTATAAAACTGACCGTCTGTATTCACAGCACAAATTTTATTATAGCAGACAGAGTACATTATGTCAAGGCTATATTTTACGGTATACAGCGAATTTCAGCACATTAAAGCTGAAAAAGATATACAAAAGGTAGTATTGCAGCAAGGTGTTAATGTGATTTATCGTGTACAAAATCAGCCGCAATTTTTGATTGGTCAAAAAGCAAGTATCAGACCGCCGGTCACAAGAAATTCGCCGATATTAGCCGAATGCTTTAAGTTACAAATCAGTAACAGCTTTTGATAAAACATGCGAAGCAACTCCTGACAATAATTTAATATTTATTCATAAGTTATGCACTAACGTCTCACAGCTACACATTGCAATTAAACTTTTTGTATATTCTGCAAAAAATATTTTTATGTGAAAGCGCAATCATTTTTTGTTAGCCGTGTATATCACTTGCTGCCTGAACGTTTCCTGTCATTTATTGACAATTTGTGAATTTTTTTCTTAATTCCTGTGAACAAATACCCTCAATGTCGCAGATTATATAAAAATAAGACAGTTTTTTATATGTATCAGACAAACATTTATCAAACATTGACAACAGCGTAAAAATATTGTATAATAAATGTATACCAGCTTATGGAGGGATGAAAAAATGTGTGAAAAAGATAGTATTTTCTTTAGAATAGCAGAAGCCCTGCTCATTGACTACACCAGCGTTTACTACGTCAACGCCGTGACCAATGAGTATCAGTGGTATTCAAACGATCCGGAATTTCATTCGCTCCACATTGAACAGGGCGGCGACGACTTTTTCAAGAACCTCGTCCGCGATGCCGATAAGGTCATCTATGAGGAGGACAAGCACATCTTTATGCAGGATATGCAAAAGGATAACCTCCTCGCTATGATGAAAAAAGGCACAATGAAAAGCATTGAATACCGCCTTATGATCGACGGCAAGCCCGTCTACCACACCCTCCGTCTCATCAGAGGGCTCAGTGACGAGGATGACTACTTCATTCTCGGCGTGATAAACGTTGACAAGGAGGTCAGAGCGCGTCAGAACGCCCAGAAAACAGCTCTCGAGCGCACTACCTACAACCAGATCGCCGAGAGTCTCGCTTCACGTTTCGATGTTATATACTATATTGAGCGCGATACCGGCAAATACGCCGAGTTCACAACCAACAACATCTACGGTGCTCTTGAGATAAAGGAGGAGGGCAAAGACTTCTTCTCCGATGCCCAGCATAACGGTCAGCAGGTGCTCCACCCCGACGATATGCCGCGCATACTCAGCGCCCTCAACAAGGACTACTTCATCTCCACTCTCGAGTCCAAAAGGCAGTTCAGCCTCGATTACAGGCTCATAATCAACGGCAGGCCGCATTACACCCGCCTGTCCGTTATGAGCCCCGGAAGCGGTTCTCACTTCATTGTCGGCGTTGAAAATATCGACGACGAGGTCAAAAAAGAAAACGAAAAGATCCGTGCGCTCAATCAGGCAAACGAGCTCGCAAGACGCGATGAGCTGACAGGCGTCAAGAACAAAAACGCCTTCTGCGAACTCGAAGCAAATATTCAGAAAAATCTCGACAGGGGTGACGAATACCTATCCTTCGCAGTCGTTATCTGTGACCTGAACGAGCTCAAGCATACAAACGACATCAAAGGTAACAACGCCGGCGATGAGATGATACGTTCCGCAAGCCGCCTCGTCTGCAATGTATTCACCCACAGCCCGGTATTCCGTATCGGCGGCGATGAATTTGCAGTTTTTCTCAACAGCAGCGACTACAACAACAGAGATGCTCTCTTCGACAGGCTGCGCGATCAGGTCCTCGACAACCTCAGACACGGTGACGGACCTGTTCTCGCTGCCGGTATGGCGGTTTATAATCCGCGCAAAGACAAGACCTTTGCCGAAGTCTTTGAACGTGCCGACAATATGATGTATGAAGAGAAAATGCAGCTCAAGAACTTCAAGTACGCCACCAATCCCGGCAGCTTCGTCCGCATACCCAAAGAAGAGGTCCAGAAGCTCAACGGGCTGTTCGATGCACTCGAGCTCGTCTCCGAAGGCTCTTACGTCTACCTATGCAATATGCAGTACAACTACTCGAAATGGTCAAAGGCTGCGGTGGAGTGCTTCGGGCTCCCCTCTGAGTATATGTACGATGCCGGCTCTATCTGGGAGGAGCATATCCACCCGGAGGACATAGATATCTACCGCAGTACGATCAAGGATATTTTCACCGGAAATGCTTCAACGCACGATATGCAATACCGTGCCCGAAAGCTCGATAAGGAATACGATGTCTGCACCTGCCGCGGTCTCGTTCTCAGGGACGAGAACGGCAAGCCGAAATACTTCGGCGGTGTTATCCGCAACCACGGTATACACGGCAATATCGACGAACTGACAGGTCTCAGAAACCAGTACGGCTTCTTTGAGGATCTCCAGATGTATATGCTAAAACACGCAAGCCTCAAAGTCGTTATGGTCGTCATAAACAAGTTCTCAGAGCTGAACGAGGTCTACGGCTACCAGTTCGGCAACCTCATACTCCAGCGCTTCGCAAGATACCTATTCGAGAACGTCGGTAACACCGGAAGCGCTTACCGTCTCGACGGAACCAAATTCGCTATTATCAGCAAACGCCGCACTCCTGACGATATAAGGCAGAAGTACGACGAGCTCCGCGAGTATTTCCGCAAAGGCTTCTCGATCGACAATAAAATGATAATCCTCGACCTCAGCGCAGGTATGCTGAATGTCAATAACTACGACATCGACTACCAGACCGTCTACGCCTGCCTGAACTTCGCTTACAGCGAGTCAAAGCTCCGCAGACAGGGCGAGCTCGTCGAGTTCTACAACAACATCAACGACAGCAACCGCGAACGTCTCGAGAAGATCTATGCTATCAGAGCGTCCATTATGCAGAACTACAAGGGCTTCTATCTGCTCTACCAGCCCGTTGTTGACGCGACTACCGAAAAGCTCATCGGCGCAGAGGCTCTTCTCAGGTGGAAGAACGACACCTACGGTATGGTGCCGCCGGATCACTTTATCCCTATCCTCGAAAAGGATCCGCTCTTCTGCGACCTCGGTCAGTGGATACTCAGAACAGCTATCAACGGCGCTAAGCTCATTATGGAGGATTACCCCGACTTCGTTATCAACGTAAACCTCTCCTACACCCAGCTCGAAAAGCCGGATTTCGTGGATATGGTCCTCAGAACGCTCAAGGAGGAGGGCTTCCCGCCCGAGCATCTCTGTATGGAGATCACGGAACGCTGCCGTCTGCTTGATATGTACCTTCTCAAAAACGTCATCATCAACCTCCGCGGTCACGGCATCAAGATAGCCCTCGATGACTTCGGAACCGGCTTCTCGTCAATAGGTCTCGTCAAGAACTTCCCGTTCGACACCATTAAGATCGATAGGAGCTTCGTGCTCAGGATCGAGGAGGACGAAAAGGAACGCGAGCTTATCAAGTACTTCGCAGGCGTGGCTTCGACCTTCGGCGCTAAGGTCTGCGTTGAGGGTATCGAGACCGAGGGTATGATAGATATTCTCCAACAGTACAATATCCAGAGCTTTCAGGGCTACTACTACGCAAGACCGCTCGAGCTCCGCGACTTTCTCATCTGGAAGCCCAATAAAGAAAAATCCAAAAAACAGTCATAATTTTCCTCATACAAAAAGGAGTCCCTTTTGATAAGGGACTCCTTTTTCTGATATATTGTTTTAGGGTAGGGACTGTGTTCACTGCCACATAATAAACCTCAAATAAAATACAATATAACGGGCGCCGGAACGGCGCCCCTACGATCTGAACTCTGACTTCTGACATCTGATTTGCTGACGCCCAAAGGGCGTCCCTGCATTTACTGCTCCTCGTAAGCCGCGCGGACTGCGAGACAGAGCTGGTCTGCGCAGGAAGTAGGCTTTCTGCCGCAGGTATTGCCCTTGAGCTTTGCCTCGATCTGCTCTACTGTCCAGCCGTCAACGAGCTTTGCGATAGCCTTGAGGTTGCCGTTGCAGCCTCCGTAGAACTTTATGTTCGTGATAACGTCTCCCTCGATGTGGAAGCTGATCTGCTGAGCACAGACCATTTCTGTATTGTATGTGTAGTCCATAATTATTGACCTCCTTGTTTTTCCTGTACCTTAATTGTATACTATACAGGCGCGATTGTCAAGTACAGCGCTCCAATCACAAAAATCCGTTTCCTGAATATAATGTAGTATACAAAGGGGGGATACATATGAAGATAGTTGTGATAAAGAGCCCGAAGCTGATCTCGGGACTTCTCCGCGTTATATTCCGCATCAAAAAAGATGACGAATGCTGACAAAAAAGCGCATTTCGGGACGCCGGGGGGGGCGGCGTCCCCTACAAAAACAACTACGCAGCTCAGATGTAGGGGCGGGCGCCCTCGTCCACCCGTCAATTATATAATTCTTCAGTTTTGATAAAGAAAAGCTAACGCGGGCGGCGGAACGCCGCCACTACGGGAAATACGGTATACCATTCAATGTAGGGGCGCCGTACCGGCGCCCACGCTATTGCTTTGTTATTTTTGACTTTGATTATGATACAAAAAGCTCCCATAAAGGGAGCTTTTATTTGCTTATATACCGCAGTCTTCGTAATCCTTCCAGCGCTCAGCATCGAGCTTATTGCTCCAGCTCTTATACATAACGTAAACCACTGAAGCGATCGCGAGAAAAATTGCAGTGAGCAAAGGAAGAGAGTCCTTGACAAATCTGCGTGAGTTATTGAAATTGCTGCGCATCGTAATACACTTCCTTCCCTGCCTGAATTTCGTTTATATGCTGCAATTATTCAGCGTCTGCTGTATCGGCAGCTGCTGCGGGAGCTCCGCCGTTCATCTCAGCCATAAGTCTCTGAAGCTCTGCATCGACCTTTGCATCAGACTCGATCTTGTCGAAAGCGTCATTGAGGTCGTTATCAGCGCCTGCTATCTCAGAGAAAGCAGCAGCCTCGGCTTCCTTCTGCTCGATCTTCTCTTCCATTCTGTTGAACTTCTCGAGAGATGAGTTTCCGTCAAAACCGCCGGCAGCCTTAGCGAGACCCTTCTGTGTATCAGCCATCTGTGAACGTGCGATGAGCATTGCCTGACGGCTCTTAGCCTCGTCGAGCTTAGCCTTGAGCACCTCTACCTGATTGCCGATTGCCTCGGTCTGATCGGAGATAGACTCATACATCTGCTTGTAGTTTGCAGTATCCTCGTCTGCCTTTACCTTCTTGGCAAGAGCCTGCTTTGCGAGCTCTTCGTTGCCCTGAGAAAGAGCCGCCTTAGCCTTGTTCTCCCAGTTCTGGGACTGCTTCTGAGCCTCAAGGTATCTCTTTTCTGCAAGGTGTTCGCTTGCCTTAGCCTTACCGTAATTCTGTGTAGCCTTGGTAAGCTCTGTCTGCATATCAATAATGATCTGCTTGACCATCTTCTCAGGATCTTCAGCCCTGTCGATAAGGTCATTGACATTAGACTTGAGCAGATCGCTTAATCTACGAAATATTCCCATTTTTCAAATCCTCCTGTAAATAAGTGTTTATATCATGTGCGCCGCCTGTTACGGCGTTGATATTATTATAGAACAATATGACCGGAATGTCAAGAAGCTGAGACGTAATTTCATCAAATTTTAACAGCTGTGACATAATTTGACAACACCCATTAATAAGTGAGTTACTTTTTATCTTCTCCGTCACAAGTCTCAATATCGTCAATGCATTTTCCGAGTTTTTCGAGAGATATGACCTTTGAGTCTATGGGCTCATCACCGCTCTGACGGAGCAGCTTTTCGCGGAGGTCGAGTGCCTTTTTCCTGCGTCCGAACGCTTCGGCGTTCATCACTATGAGATCCGGACGTCCCTCCTTGACCAGCTTCACGGGCTCTGACGTTATCTCGCAGAGCTTTACGAAGAGGTCGTAGTTATTGCTGAAATCTTCATACTTGATAGAGAGCATATCATAACTCCCCTTTCATATTTATGCGGCTATTCTCCGGCATCGGAGTTGCGTGTTCCGCGAACTGTAATGCCCTCGGAGTAGTCATCGAGGAAGTGGTGGCGTTCGCTGCCGGAGTGGTAGGAAATGAGCTTGCGGAGATTGACGTTCTCGGCGCTGCGGAAGATATTCATATCCACAGCCGGATTGGTCTTTCTAAGCTGAACGAGCAGCTGCTTTATCTCCTGACGCTTCGAGGACTGCTGGTTGTCCTGACGCTCCTCCGTCATACGGCAGGCACAGCGTATAAACTCCAGCCCGTTGTGCTCAGCCCAACTGATTATGTCCTGCTCGCGGACGAGGTAGAGCGGTCTTATGAGCTCCATACCGGCGTAGTTCTCGCTGTGGAGCTTCGGGAGCATCGTCTGCATCTGCGAGCCGTACAGCATACCCATAAGTATGGTCTCGATCACGTCGTCGAAGTGGTGACCGAGCGCTATCTTGTTGCAGCCCATAGACTTTGCGGTCTTGTAAAGCCAGCCGCGGCGGAGTCTCGCGCAGATGAAGCAGGGATTTGAAGCCTCGTTCTCGACAGAGTCGAAGATACGAGTTTCGCGTATCGTAACCGGTATCCCGAGCAGCGCGGCGTTTTCCTCGATCTTTCGGCGGTTCTGCGGACTGTATCCCGGATCCATAACGAGGAATTCCACCTCGAACGGCACCTTGCTGAAGCGCTTCATTCTCAGCATACACTGCGCCATAAGCATTGAGTCCTTGCCGCCCGATATGCAGACCGCTATGCGGTCGCCGGGGAGCACGAGCTGATAGTCCCTTACTGCCCTGTTGAACTTCGTCCATATCTGCTTGCCGAACCTTCCGGCAATGGTCTCTTCGATACTGTTCATCGCGCTCACGGTTCTCCGAGGCTGTCAACAAGGTCGTAGTGCTCGTCGATCGCAGCCTCGCAGCGTTTGAAGTCGCCGTCGAGAAGAGCATCGGTGATGTGCTGGTGAGTGATCTGGAGCTTTGCCCTTATCTCGTCGCTCGCTATGGTCACCATATCGTCTATCCACTTCTTGTGTACGCCTGTAACGGCGTCCAGCAAGGTTATCATAAAGCTGTTTGCAGTCGCGTTGATGAGCGTATAATGGAACTGCGTATCGGCTTCGGTAAGCTCACGGCTGTCCGCTGCATCGAGCAGTCTCTTCACAGCATCCTTGATATCCCTGCGGCTCTCTTCACTGCACCCGTTCAGGATTATATAGCTGCAAACCGCCTTTTCCATATACCTGCGGAACGAGAATATCTCGTCCTTTGTGGTATGCTTCATCATAAGCATAATGTTGATGATCTTGGTAAACGTCTCTGAGACACGGTCCGTGAGATATGTTCCTGAACCCTGTCTGCATTCCACGAGACCGAGATCCTCCATAGTTCTGAGAGCCTCGCGGACGGAATTCCTGCTGATACCGAGCTTTTCGGAGAGAGCTCTTTCAGTCGGCAGCTTATCTCCGGTGCTTATCATACCGCCTTCGATCAGCTCGAAAATATAATCCATGATCATCTGATAGCCTGTCTTTTCCATGATCCCTCCGCTCCTTTTACAATGGTTTTCTTATCCTTTAAAAATAAACTGTACGTTCATTATACCACAAAAATATCAAATAGTAAATAGAATTTTGCAAATTTTAACAAAAAGTTCGCAATTTGCCGTCATCTCCCCTGCATTACACCTTGAAGTTCCAAAACAAAAAAACTCCCCTTCCGGGGAGTTTTCGGCGGATAATATCCGTTATCGCTTTTGTAAAAGAATTATTTCCAGTCCTCGCAGAGTACCCAGTCCTCGTGACGGTTCATATGTGAGAACATATCTATCGTCTTGGACTGCGATTTGTAAACAGTTAGCAGATCTTCCTTGAATTTCAGCTGCTCGTCGGTGATGTACGGGATTGAAGCGTCAACATCGCCTATCTTCGTCTTGGTATAGTACCTGCCGAAGTAGTAAAGACTGGTATCGAGCTTCTCCTTGTTTGCCTTGTAGATGTCCGTAACAAAGCCGTTTGTCATCTTGTGGTGGATATGCCCGTACTCGCCTTCGGGGTTGTGAGTAACGATGAGGTCCCAGTGCTTGTAGCTGATTATCTTCTCGAGGTCTTTCCTGATGCCGTCCTTGTTGTGCTTCCAGCTGTCCTTCTTGCCGTAGGACTTGTCCGGATAGCTCAGGATCATACCTCTGTTGCCGCTCTTTTCGAGCATCTTATCGTACTCCTGCTTGCGGACCGCGTTGTTCGCATTTGTTACGACAACAACGAAATAGCCGCCCTCCATAAGGTGAGCGCCGCCCCAGAGAACATCGTCGTCGGGGTGAGCAACTATCATCAGTTTATCTGCACTGCCTATATCCCTGTCCTCAAGCTGGCTGTCGGTGAGCTGCGGTACACGGAACGTACTGTACGAATAGCCAGCGATAACGCTCATAAACATCATCACAAAGCTCACTATGAATATCGGTATTTTGAATTTTGCAGTCTTTTTCATAACATCAGCTCCATTTGCAGATCCGCACGAAGCAAACTATAGTTTGCGTATGTGCGAGGCACTTTAAATCATTTATAGTGAACGTCAGATTATTTTTGACGTTCACTATAAATACATTCATATTTTACCACAAATGAAAAGCCATGTCAATCGGGAAGCTCACGCATACTGCTTCGATACCGAAAGCTCGCCGGAAGCTATCTTCATCTTCATATCCTCATACGCCACAGGCTTACTGAAATAGAAGCCCTGCACCTTGTTGCAGCCTATACTGCCGAGGAACTCAAACTGCTCCTTTGTCTCGACACCCTCAGTGAGTGATACCATACCGAGCTGCTGAGTGAGGTTGACGATATTCTGGAGAATGGTCTTGGTCCTTTCGTTGTCGCCGAAGCCGTTGAGGAACTTCATATCTATCTTCAGAACGTCAAACTGATAGTCCTTGAGGACGTTCAGCGATGAATAGCCACTGCCGAAGTCATCGAGCCATATGCTGTAACCCGAGGAGTGCAGCCGCTTCATAGCATTCTGGAGGAAGCTCTGCTGCTCTGTGAGAGCGCTTTCGGTTATCTCGACATCGAGGTAGTTCTTTGGAACGTTGTACTTCTCGGCAGTCTCGGTGAGGTAGCCCACAATATCGCAGAGCTCGAAATCGAGACGTGAGAAGTTGAGCGATACAGGTGCGAACGGCTCGTGATGATCGCGCGCATTGCGGTAATCGCGGCAGACGAGCTCGATTATGCACATATCCAGCTTGTGTATCTGGCGGTACTCCTCAAGGACGTCGATGAACATTCCCGGAGGGAGCAGTCCGTAATTGGGATCCTGCCACCTCGCAAGAGCCTCAAAGCCAATGATAGAACGATCCACAGTCGAGATGACCGGCTGGTAGAATACCTTGATATAGCCGTTTGCTATCGCGTTATCTATGTTGTTGACGATGTACTGCCTGAGCGTGAAGCGCTTCTCGAGATCCTCGTCGTACAGGCAATAGCTGCGGTCGTAGTGCTTCTTTACGCTGTTGCAGGCAAAACGCGCCTTGTCGCAGGCGTGGCTTATCTCGTCGCTGCTGCCGGGCTTGTAAGCGCCGCACTTGAGTGTGAGCTGTACCTCGCCCTGAAGCTCCTTTATGCGGTCGGAGAGCCTTGCTATGATTTCATTAGAACCTTCCTGCTTGGTCAGGACAACGAAGTGGTCATCGGAATATCTCGCAACGAGCGAGCCGCTGAACGCTTCATTGATGTGCTTTGCAAATTTGATGAGGAGCTCATTGCCCTCAGAGAAGCCGTACTTGTCGTTGTAGGACTTGAAATTCTCTATATCAAAGAAGAGGATAATGGAGTTCTCCCTGTCCGTTGTGACGTAGTTGAGGAGCTTTTCGCCCTCGGCACGGAAGTATACCATATTGTGTATGCCGGTCAGCTCGTCCTCGATAGATATACGGCTGAGGTAGGAGTTTATTTCCTCAAGGTGCTCGTCCTTCTGAGCCTGAGAGAGAGTCTTGTTATAGTTTGCGATGCAGAAGAGCATCGTCGAGAGCCACATCGTAAAGCCGTTTATCTTGATACCGTCTCCGAGACCGGGCTTGACCGTTGAGAAGTCGATCACGCCGTTGAACTTGCCGACGGTGCTGAGGTCTATCATACCGCTGATACGGTAGTAGAATATCAGATACGATGATGTGAGCACGAGAAATCCGTAGACCGGTCTCCACACGAGCAGACACACAACGAAGAGCTCCATCGTGAGGAACGCAAGCATCTGTTCGCCCTTGGCATAGCCGTTTGCGGAGATATAGATGCCGAAGTTGATACATACAGCCGAAAAGACGTACATAACGCACAGGCTGTAGCGTTTTTTCGCCTCGCCGTTGCCGAGAAGTATGAACGACAGCACCATCATTGTCAGTGCACCGATAAGCAGCACCAGATAATTTACAAGGTCAGCAAGATGTCTGTTGCTTCCGGGGTAGTCGATGAGCATTTTCACCTCAAATGCCGCGACCGCTCCGCACATCAATATAACTGCTACCGCCAGCCACCGCTGCTTCCGCATATTGAAAAGCGCGCGCACAGCAAACAGCAGCATCAGTATTCCCGAGCCGAGCAGCAGGAAATAATTCGAGAAGTATTTCTCTGTCAGCAGCCATACCTGACTCTGTAAGTTTTTCTGATATATTGTCCTTATCATACGGATTATCATCCACACTTCAAGTACGATAACGACAACAGACATATATATGCTCGCGCGCATATTTGTTGCGTAGAAGTAGTCTCTGACATACTTTGTCTGCTTGTCCAAGCCGAGATACCTCTGAAGTTTTTTATTCACCCCGTTCACCTCACTGACATACTAATTTCAGCAAACCACAATTTGATTTATGATATGATCAATTCCAACCTGATAATACAAACACATTACATAATTATTATAGCAAAATGCACTCATTTTGTCAATGCTTGTTTATGAATTATGTGTAAACAATTCAATATATCACAACAAAAGGCGAACCGTTTCCGATTCGCCCTGATGATCATATTCAGTGTATCAGCCCTCTGTCTTGACAAGAGCTTCGTTGATGTTTTCAACAAGTGCTCTGATAGCGTCAATGGACTTGTGTATGCCCTCAGAACTCTCGGTGGTCTTGGTAACGTTGTCATCGAGTGCACTGAATGCGGAAATAGTCATCTCGAGGATATTGATGAGCTGCTTTACGCTGTCGGCGTCCATAGTGGGATTTTCGTTACAGAACGCAACAACGTTCTGGAGAAGATCCTTAACTACGGCAGCTCTCTCGCTCGTTGCAGATGTGGACTCTCCGATAGTCTCCATATTCGCTGTGATCTCCTTGACCTCTCCCTTGAGGTTGTTGGAAAGCTCGAGACATTCAGCGGTTATCTCAGCAAGTCTCTCGTGCTGCTTAGCGAGCTCGGAGTGTCTTGCGAGAAGCACGGACTTAGCGTGAACTACGCAGTTCTCAGGAGTATTGACACCGCGTGCAATAGCAATAGCCATATCGCGGCAGGAATTGTATCCGCAGGCACGGCAGTTATAGTTCCTGTCATCCTCAGTATGCTTGCCCATTTTCTCAAAGATAGGCTCAAGCTGCTTTGCATTCGGAACAGGCGCCGGCATAGTGCCCTTGTATGTTCTTACGAAGTCAGCCACTCTGAGCTCCTCATCGAAGCGCTTGAACAGCTTATCCTCGCCTCTGCCCATAATTCCGGCAGACTTGCGGCGTCCCTTGGCTTCGAGCTCGATAGTTCTCATCGTTGCCATAACGTCGAAAACAGTCTGTGCGCTGCCGGTAGCCGGTCCGATATTACATCCGAATTCGCAGGAGAGAACGTCGAATACCTGAGGATGCTTCGACTCAGACATTCTTGAATACATATCCAGCTCGGGGTAAACCTTATGTACGCCCTCGGAGGTAGTGATATTCAGCTCGGGATCATGCAGCCAGAGGTTGTCTCTGAGTCCGCCCGGACGGGAATATACCGAACCGAGCTGTCCCTGAGTATCCTCAAACTTATATTCAAAATCTTCAGTAGTGTTTGTAGGTATAGTTATGCCGTTTCTCTCGAAGTAATCCATCAGCTTCTTGAAGGTAACGTTGTAGTCGATGAGACCTGTCTCCTCAAACTCAGCCTTCTTTGCGATACAGGGCGAGAGGAAGGCGATTGGATTTGTTCTTCTGAGATACTGCTTTATGTATACTGCTCCGCAGGCTACCGGACTGTGTACCGGAGAAAGATTTGAGAGCATCTTCGGAACATAGGTCTCGATGTACTTTACGATAGCAGCACACTGCTGTGTTACGATATTGCCGAACTTGCCCTGCTCGATCATTCTGAGATGTGCCCATGTGCATATATCAGCGCCGAGCGATACGTCGTATACAGAACAGCCCTGTTTCTTGAACCAGTCGAGTATTCCCTTCCACTTGTTCGGGAAAACGGTCTTGATAGCAGGAGAAGCCATAATTATTATCTTCTCCTTGATGACTCTCGACATACATTCCTCTGTATCATCGATAAAGTCTCTTGCTCCGTGCTGGCAGACCTTTACGCATTCGCCGCAGGCGATACACTTGTTAGGATTTACCGAAGTAACAAATCTGCCGTCGTCCAGACGCTTTACGACATTTGCTTCGGAAGCAGGACAGGCACGAACGCAGGCATTACAGCCCTGACATTTTTCGGGCTTTACGATAACGAGTTCATTCATCTTGATATACCCCTCATATATGTTATTTACACCGGAGACACCAGAGCTCCGTAGGTTACTTGTGCGCTTACTTACTTGTCACCGAGTGCGCTTGCCTGAGCTGCGAGCGCTGCAAGGTCGATCTTTCCGCCCTTCTTGCCGGCTGGCTTTTCCTCCTCAGGGGCAGCTGCACTCTCTTCGGGAGCAGCCTCTTCCTTTGCATCGGCAGGTTTATCGCCTGTCTTTTCGAGCTTCTCAAGAGCCTCAGCCATCTGCTTCAGCTTATCGAGGCCCTCCTTCTGCTTCTGCTTTTCCTCTTCACGGGCGGCATTCTCTTCCTCTCTTGCCCTGAGAGCTTCTCTCTTGGGAGGCTCCGGGAGATCAAGGTCGAGGCGTTCAGGCTCTCTGAACACGGGAACTCCGCCCTCTCTGAGGGTATTGCTCACGTTGAAGAGTCTCTCCTCGGCATCGCTTATATCAGCGAGACCGTTATCTACGAATTTCTCAAGCACCGTTCTGAGCTGCGACATCTGTGCACCGATCCTTGTCACGTCGTCGAGCATTACAGCCTTGAGGTTGTTGTTTGAAGTTTTAAGCTCCTCAGCGGTATTCTTAACGTCTGCGAGCTTTACTGCCGCTTCTCTTTCTGCGTCATATATTATCTGCTTAGCCTCGTCGTTGGCATCGGCAACAGTGGACTCTGCGAGTCTCTTGGCTTCAGCCTCTATGTTGGCAGCTTCGTTCTTGGCATTTGAAATGAGCATATCTGCCGACTTCTGCGCTTCTATGAATACCTGACTGAGTGAAGCAGCATCAGTTCCTGCCTTCATGGCAGCAATAGATTCCTTTGCCTTTTTGAGCTGATCCTCGAGACCTGTGACCGTACCCGTGAGCTCTGTGATCTTGTCGTTGCACACGCGGTTTTCCTCTTCGACAGCCTTCAGCTTTGTGGAGAGCGTCTCATTCTGTACCTGGACCTGTGTGAGCTTGGCTCTTTCGCCTGCCATAACGGTCTCGTGAGCCTTTTCAGCCTCAGTACCCTTCTTATAGGCTTCCATAAGGAGCTTGGTCTCTCTCAGTTCATTTTTCAGGTCAAACACCTGATTATTGAGGTATTCAAGGCGTCTGATGACCTCTGCCTTATCATAGCCGCCGAACGTAACGGTCTTTATGAATCTTGCCTCTGCCATTTTTCAATCCTCCCCGGCACCATTATGCGCATAAATAAGCGCTGAGAGGGGGTGCCATTAACTATATTATAAAATATATTATACATCATATTGCAACTAAAGTCAATATAAGAAATATACAAAATACTTCCCGCTTTTATGCACGTTGCACAGATTATTTACTTATCTTAAATATAAAACAAAAACGTTTCCGGTCTTTTCCGGAAACGCCGTAAAATGCGATCATATATCGTTGTCTCTGATGAGCTGTCTGACCTCGTGATTGTCATAGAGTCCCAGATCGAAGAGCTTGTCCGCCTGACGCCGTGTGATCTTTCCGTTTCCGGAGTGGACATACTGTCCGTGCTGACGTTCTCTGCCGTCCCACGAGTCGATTATCTTGAGCCAGCCTGCACGTTCGAGGGCTGTCTCTGGGTACTTAGCCTTCGGGAAGAACTTCCTTGCGAGCATTATCGCACATTTGTTGTGGTTGGTGTAGCTGCAAGAGTAGGTATCGCCGTCCGGGGACATCCAGCCGAGCTTGAATTCGGGATCGTTCTTGTAGTACATATCCTCGAGTCTGAGGGGGAATTCATCGTCTGATTCGATTATCTTCACAAAGCGGAAGTCGCCGAACTCAAACCTGAAATAGCCGCCCGTTCCGTCAAGGACTATCGGGAGCTGTTCTTCGGTTATGATCTCTTCAAAGCCCGTGTCCTTAAGTCCGTCCATACTGTCGATGTACTCATAGCAATATAGTCCGGTAGGAGACCTATAAACGGCATATTTTTTCACCCTCTCACCTCTTTCTCAAAAATATATAGCTCTATGTATATTTTACCATTAATCATACTATTTGTCAAACTATATTTGAGACCTCTGCAAGACAGGTATTTGTATACTTTGCACAAAAGAAAACTGCCGGTACTTTCCGTACCGGCAGCTGTTGATCATTCAGATCAGATGTCAACAACAGTATTTATCATATTACCACCGTTGAGCTTAGCATTTCTGAGTGCTGTATCGAGTTTAACGAGCAGCGAGTTTACGTTGAGGCAGTCGCCCGGCAGGTAGTGGTAAACGCTTCCTGATGTCGGGAGCTGTACTGTGAGGTTAAGCACATCGTAAGGGCTGCACATTACAGCGTGGATATTCTGAACGATACCCATTGCCTGGCTCTCGGAGATCTCCTTGTTGAATACGAAGCAGAACTCGTTACCGGTGATGTTGTAGATCTCGGCAGATCCGCTGAACTCGTTCTTGAGTCTGTCAGCAACTGCGATGAGGTACTCGTCGCCGAAGTCATAGCCGTATGTATCGTTGATGCTGCGGAAGTTATCCATATCGAATACCGCGATGTTGAAGCGGTCGGACTCGAGTCTGCCGCTGATATCCTCATCGAGGGCATAGCGGTTCTTCATACCGGTAAGGATATTTGTAAGAGCAAGGTCGCTTGCCTTCTGACGTGTGGACTTGAGCTTTGCATCGACCTCACGGAGGCTCTTCTCACGCTCTTCAAGGTCAATTCTTGCCTTCTTAGCCATCTTAGCGATGAACATAATAGCGATCTCACCGAGGATAAGGAATATGAGCATGAGGGCTTCAACAAGGATAAATACCTTGACAATTCTTGCGCCCTGTGCAGCAGCATCCTTATTAGCGATATCAATAGTAGCCTTAAGCATTTCTGAAGCTGTTACCTGAAGAGGATAAAGATCCTGAACGTAAAGGTTTCGGTAGTCGCCGCCGAAGGCTTCGAGACCGGTACCGGCAGCCTTAGCTTCCTGATCTTTGAACTTCTGAAGTGCACTATTGAGCTTATCCTCATAGAGCTTGATAAAAGCCTTAGCGCTGTTGTAACGGCGTTCAACATCATCAGATTTACCGTCTATCTCTTCAAAGTCAGCCATAGCGTTGTAAATGTTTGTGAATGCGAGCTGTGTATCGACAACAATAGCGTCTGTATCACTGCTCATCTGTGAAACGATACGAAGAATGTTACCGTTGACGATAAGCAGCTCAGTATTCATTCGGTTTACCGCGCTCATAGTGCTTGAAGTTTTTGTTGAGATATTTCTGTTCGTTCTTGAAAGGAAAGCAACGAGTGCCATATTTGCAAGAACAACGACAGCCAGAAGAATAGCACCAAAGGTATAAGCTCCGGATTGATAACTTGCATTATTCTTATCTTTTGCCATAGTCTCTTACCTCCATTAATAATTCTCAGGATGGAGAAGAAGCTGGATATATTCTTCATTCATATTCTTAGCGTCAACCCATGTTACACCTGTATCAAGCTGCTTAGGAACGTTTTCACCTTCCAGCGCCTTCTTAGCATATCTTACTGCAACATATCCCATATTATATGGGTTCTGAACAACTGTGCCCTTGAGAACGCCTGTTCTGATGAAGGCGAGCTCCTGTTCATCAGAGTTGAAGCCTATAACATACACAGTATCAGACTTGCCGAGTGCTTCAACAGCCTTGCAAGCTCCGATAGTTGTATTTGTATTTGTTGCAAAGATACACTTAATGTTGCAGTCAGCAGCTTCAAGGAGCTTTGTTGTTGCTTTTTCAGCATCTTCGACAGATGAAACGCCATCGGCAACCACAAAGTATTTATCAACAGCATCGCTATTTACCATCGTTTTAAGTGCTGATTCATCTACATTTTTACCGAAGTCCTTTTTGATCTCATCAATAACCAGGTCTTTGGTCGCCTCTTTAAAGCCATTAACACGATCAGCAGCAGTAGCAGCTGTATGAGGTATAATACCAACCATACCGCGGCCGAGATTCTCAATACTTGTATAAACATTAACACCGCCCTCCTTACTCTGAAGGGCATTAAGAATATTCTTTACTTCATCTGCTACATAATCAGAATTAAGAACTCCCGAAGAAGCATATCTTGCTGCAACGTATCCGCCGTCTCTGTCAGAGGAGCTGACGAGTGAGAGCACATCTACTGAGGGGATTTTTTCGTCAACCGGTTTTTCGTCGATCTTTGAGTTGATGTTTATGATCTTGATGTCCTTTGCCTGTGCCTTTGCCAGAGCCTCATTGAGCTCTGTCTGACTGTTAGGTGCTATGATGATCGCCTCAACACCCTCGTCTACAGCCTTGTTTATGGCATCTACCTGTGTAGCAAAGTCATTATCACCTGTAGCTATTGTATAGACGATCTCATATCCGAGCTCATCACCGGCATCTTCAGCGCCGTTCTTAACTTCATCCCAGAAGGATACTACATTAGAGTTCTTTGTGATAACAGCTATCTTGCTCTTCTTTTTTCCACCAGGCTTACCACAGCCTGTTGCGGCAAGAAGTGTAGCGCTTACGGTACAGAGTGCGATAGCGCTGAGAATTCTTTTTCTTTTCTCTTTGTTCATAAGAACTGAACCTCCTTAAAACATTATATTTAAGTCTGCACAAGGGGAACCGCTCCGGACTTACAGTGCCAAATTGTTACCGGATCATCCCCGCCGGCTCCAAGTGCTTTCTCTGCACTTATAATTTTATCACAAATCTTTCAGGATTTCAACAAAAAACCGAAAATATTTTATTCACACTTTTACCAATAATTCAGGCAAGAATATATGCAAAATAAACTATTATTATACCATAATTTATCATAGCTCACGATATTACTTCTCGTATAATGTCGGTGCACATTCTCTGCCGCAGCCCTTAGTGTGCTGTTTTCACAGTAATTTCCGGCATTTCTGACATTTTTTCCTATACCTATTGTTAATATTTTTCTATAAGAAATATTATCTTAAACTTATTTTTGCTTGACAAGTATTACAAAAAGTGTTATACTATTTGTGATAGCAATGTGTAAATATTCGTGTAATATCACTGCTACTGTTAATTGTAGTTATTCCGACTATTAATTTCAATATAACTTTTAACGTCAGGAGGGTAATTATGCAGTGCGAGAAATGTGAAGCCGAAGTCAGCGCGAAACTCGTGTCCTGTCCGAACTGCGGCGCGCCTGTCCCACAGAATATCGAAGGTTTTGAGAATACCATGGAGTTCCAGAAAGAGCTGCGTTCGATCGTCGTCAATCACGGTCCGTACGGCGTATTGAGGAAAAATAGATTTATCGGTCTTCTCAACGACTATATCCCGGATTATAACAGAGAACGCCGTCTCCTTATTAATATGTATAATATGGGCGTCCTCACCCTTATGCTTAAAGAACCTAACAGAGAAATTTCCATTATGAGAGCCAAGAGCTTTATGCTCAGCGACGTTTTCCTCTCAGAAAACGCTACCGAGTTCGTTCTTGCCTGCTATACATATATGCTCGGCTGGCCTTATGAGTCCCCCCTCAAGGTGCTCCCGCCGGAAGAAGGCGAAGTTGAGGAAGAGGTCGAAGAAGCTCCCAAGAAAGCGGTCAGCGTCAACGATATGGTATTCACACCAAGAAACGCTTTCAGATACCGCCTGAGCAGCAATATCGTTATCCCCGAAGGCTTTACAAAGCTCGATGCCTTCTGCTTCGATAAGTTCGGCTCGCTCAGAACTATCCAGCTTCCCTCTACGCTCCTCGCTATCGGCGAGTATGCCTTCTCAGGCTGCAAGCGCCTCAGAGGTCTCGAGCTCCCCGAATCACTCAGGATAATCAAACAGGGCGCGTTCAGCCAGTGTGCTAAGCTCGTCGTTGTTAAAATACCAAAGGGCGTTATGGAGATCGAGGACAGCACGTTCTCTTTCTGCACCAGTCTTGAGGTAATTGAGATCCCCGATACTGTCAGCAGCATCGGTGCAGAAGCTTTCTCCGGCTGCGATAAGCTCAGAAAGCTCTTCCTCCCGGACAGCGTTAAGTTCATCGACATCAACGCCTTCTCATATTGTCCTAATCTCACTATCCATTGCCTCGAAAATTCTTACGTTCACAAATACTGCCTCGTAAACGGCCTCAGCTGCAAGCTCGTCGCCTCATCGGCAGAAGTCTGAACACCACTAACTAACGAAAGGATGATCTCAGATGGTTGAGCTTGAAATTGGTCAGGAAGTCGAAATGGAATACGGCGGCAGCGCCAAGGTTTTGAGCGTTATCGGCAGCGGCGGTCAGGGTACCGTTTATCTCGTAAGATTTAACGGTATGAAATGGGCGCTCAAGTGGTACGACATCGACAAGATGAAAAAGCCCAAGGAATTCCGTAAGAACCTGCAGAATAACATAAATGACGGTCCGCCCAGCAACAAGTTCCTCTGGCCTAAGTACCTCACTAAGGAAACAGAGGACGGCACGTTCGGATACATAATGGACCTCAAGCCGGAAGGCTTCGATTCATTCGTTGATATACTCAACACCTACAAGCTGGAAATTGATCCGCTCACCGGACACGCAGTCAAGAGACCGGTAAAA
This sequence comes from Ruminococcus flavefaciens, assembly GCA_902766595.1. GTDB lineage: Bacteria > Bacillota > Clostridia > Oscillospirales > Ruminococcaceae > Ruminococcus > Ruminococcus flavefaciens_U. The sequence continues at coordinate 20,519 of CACXEJ010000071.1, forward strand.
TTCAACAGCCTCAATGCTATGGTGACAGCAGTTATAAACATCGTAAATGCTTTCCGTCAGCTCCACCGTGCCGGTAAGAGCTATCAGGATCTTAACGACGGAGGCTTCTTTATCAATGTGAACACCGGCGCCGTTCTCGTCTGCGACTGCGATAATATCGCTCCTGACGGCAGCAACTTCGGTATCGGCGGTAAGCCCGGATATATGGCTCCCGAGGTCGTAAGAGGCATCGCCCAGCCGAATGTGCAGACCGATAAATACTCCCTCGCAGTAGTCCTTTTCAAGCTCCTCTTCAGAGGCGATCCTATGGAGGGCGAAAAGGTAGTAAAGGACGTCTGCCTCACAGAATCCTCAGAACTCAAGCACTACGGTCAGAACGCCGTTTTCGTATATGACCCGAACGACGCTTCCAACCGTCCCGTAAGAGGTATCCACGACAACGTTATCAAGTTCTGGAGGATATACCCCGACTACATCAAGGACGCTTTCATACGCTCATTTACCACAGGTATCAGCGAGCCTACAAAGCGTATCATAGAAAATGAATGGCAAAAGCTCTTTATCCGTCTCAGATCTGAGATCATAATGTGCGGCTGCGGCAGAACGAATTTCTCATCAATGTTCGTTCAGCCCAATCCCAAGACATTCAAGTGCCCGAAGTGCGGTATGGAATTCGCTTCGCTCGGTTTCAGCGACAGAGATTACCGTATGCCGCTCTACCTCGGCTGCCGCTTCTATGAATGCGAGATCAGCCCGGATTCAGATGACTTTACTAAGGTCGCCGGAGAGCTCGTCGAAAACAAGCTCAAGCCCGGAGTCCTCGGCATAAAGAACTGCTCCGAAAGACAGTGGAAGGCAAAAATGCCGGACGGCGCGTTCTATGACATAGCACCGGGAAAAGGTTTCCCTATCTGGCAAGGTCTTGAGATAGACTTTGGCGTGATCAAAGCACAGATATAAACCGCTGTTCCTATTTAGCCAACAGCAGGATCGAAAGGATGTATGTTAATTATGAGCAATGAGAATATGACAGAGCCCGTAGTAAATGAGAATACTTCAGGTCTCGACGATTTCGAGCCCGCAGCTGCTGAGAATACAGCTCCTGCCGCTGCAAGCGCTCTCGATTTCGACGACGATCCCCTTAGTGCTACCGGCGTTTCAAGAAAGAGCCTTGTTATTTTCTTCCTGATAGATACTTCAGGAAGTATGAAGGGCAAGAAAATGGGCGAGCTCAATACCGTTATGGAAGAGCTTATCCCCGAAATACGCAGAGTCGGCGAAGCTGATACAGAAGTTAAGGTCGCTGTTCTTACCTTCTCAACAGAGGTTAGATGGATGTACTCTACTCCTATCGCTATCGAGGACTTCGAGTGGGCAAGACTCCGTGCAAGCGGCGTTACAAGTATGGGCGCTGCATTCAAGGAGCTCTCTCTCAGAATGTCCAGAAACAGCTACCTCAATTCGCCCTCTCTTTCATTCGCACCCGTTATCTTCCTTATGACTGACGGCTATCCGTCAGACGATTACAGAGAAGGTCTTAAGGAGCTCCAGTCCAACAGCTGGTATAAGTTTGGTCTTAAAGCTGCTCTCGGTATCGGTGATGAGGCTAACGATGACGTTCTCGCTGAATTCACAGGCAGCAAGGATACTGTCGTTCACGCTTATTCCGGTACTCAGCTCGCTCAGATGATCAAGATCATCGCTGTTACTTCCGCTCAGATCGGCAGTAAGTCTATGACTCTCTCCGATGACAGCGGTCACGAGCTCGGTGAAGAAGACGTATTCTCCGCTAAGCAGAAACTCCTCGGTCAGCAGATCCAGGAGCTCGTAAGCAACAAGGTCGAGGATAACGACGTTCCTTTCGATACCGGTTGGTAATGCCGGAGCTACTTTTCAGATCTAATCGGAAGGAGGACTGAGTTCTATGTTCAACGGCTTCAGCCACTCGGTCAAAGGCGCAAGCCATGAGAAAACCGGTCTCGTCTGCCAGGACAGTTCAGCATATAAGGTCACTGACAACTATGCTGTCGCAGTAGTCGCAGACGGTCATGGCAGCAAAAAGCATTTCAGGAGCAATATGGGCTCTAAATTCGCTGTCGAGGCAACTATCGAAGCTATCGACACTTTCTTCGGGGACTACGACCAGTTTGTAAGTAATTTCCCTAAGAACCACAGAATGATAATCAGGAATATTCAGAAACAAGCTATATACAACTGGAACCTCAAAGTAAATGCCCACGTTGAAGCCAATCCTGTTACTGAAGAGGAAAAGAGCAAGTTCACAGAAGAGGAATTTGCTGATATTCCGCAGGCTTCCTACTATGGTACGACACTCATCGCAGGCGTTGCTGCCAATGACTTTACCTTCGGTCTCCAGATAGGCGACGGTACTCTCGTTGCTCTCTTCGATGACGGCGAGGCTGTTATGCCTATGGAGTACAACGAGGCTGCTCCCGCTAACGTGACCGCTTCGATGTGCAACTCCAACGCTGCTTCTATGTTCAGCGGCTTCTACGTTGAAAACAAAAAGCTCATAGCTATGTATGCCTCCACCGACGGTCTCTACACCTCCTTCGGAAGCGAAAATGATTTTCTCGATTACCATACTATAATCACCAGCCAGCTCTCAAATCTTGAGAACTTCAAAGCAGTTATCATCAATAACCTCACCAAGCGCTCACACTACGGCACAGAGGACGATATTTCCCTCTCCTGCGTGTACGATACGGATATGATCGCTGATAATATGGATCTTATCCTCTCCAAGGTCGAGGAGAACAAGAAGCGCGCTGCCGAGCGAAAGGCTGCACTTCTTACCAAAAAGATTGATAACTTTGAATGATCTGTGTCCAGAACGGCTCAATGCCGTTATAATACCTGCCGATGCGCTGTATTTAGGCATTTTAAGCGCAGATGGTCAGATAATATCATAACGAAAGGTAAAAGTGGTGTTTGCTATGGAAATTAGTGCTTTCTACAATACTGCAAAAAACTTCGCAGACAAGATCAAAAACCAGAAACCGGAATATGTTTCCGATCCCGATGCCTGTCTCTGTCTTATCATTGCCGATACTGACGAGATCTTCTCAGGCGTTACTACAATAGGCGTAAACGACGAGGGCAATGTCGTTACTATACCGGCTGATACTATCGCCGTTATGTCTCTCCTTGCCAACGGAAAGGCAAAGGCTCGTCAGATGATAAATATCACCTTCGACGACTACGGTTTCTTCGAGCCCAGCCAGACAAGTATTGATCTGCTTGTAAAATCCGGTGCTGAAAACAGCAGCTGTCAGGTAGTTATCTCCCCCGAGGAGTCGGCTACCGCAGCAAGTATGTCAAACAGCACTCCTGACTTTATCAGCGGCTTCGATGATGCTGTTGCACCTCCGCTCGGCGCTCCCGCAGACTTCTCCGCAGGCTTCGATGTTGATGAGTCCAATCCCTTTGCAGCTCCCGGCGGCGATCAGCCTGCTGCTCAGAACAATCAGAACGGCAATGATCCTAAGTTCCTGTATGAGTCAGCTGCTGAAGCTCAGCAGCAGGGTGCAAGCGGATTTATGAGCCAGCAGAGCGGTTACCCTCAGCAGGCAGGCTATCCTCAGCAGAGTGGTTACCCGCAGCAGAGCGGCTATCCTCAGCAGAGCGGCTACCCGCAGCAGGGCGGCTATCCCCAGCAGGGCGGCTATCCCCAGCAGGGCGGCTATCCCCAGCAGGGCGGCTATCCTCAGCAGGGCGGTTACCCTCAGCAGGGTGGTTACCCTCAGCAGGGCGGTTATCCCCAGCAGGGCGGTTATCCCCAGCAGGGCGGCTATCCTCAGCCTAACCCCTATATGGGCGCAGGCGGTCACACTTCCGTTTACCAGAACAATATGAACGCTGCTCCTTACAGACAGGGCGCTTATGCAAGCCATTCCGTTCATTCTGTTCATGTAGGCGGTGCAGCTCCTATGCGCAGCAACTATCAGCAGAGCAGTGTTATGCTCTCCAAGTCAAGCGGCGGAGCTTTCAAGAAACGTCTCAACAGCTTCCTTGACGATGAAGACGGCAATGTAGACGCTGAAACAGCAGAGATTGCTGCAAATGCTGCTACTGCCGGTGAGACAAGCCTCGAAGACGGTCCTATGTCCAAGAATGATATGCTCAAACAGGCTAAGGACAGAAAGAAGATCGCTAAGGCTAACCTCAAGAACAAACTCTGATCAAATATGAATATGTGTTTCTCACTCAAGAATGAGAAACACATATTTATCCCGATACTGCCTGTATTATCACTTTATCCAAATACAGGCACTTAAGTCCCTTAATTATTCACGAAAATTGCAAAAATGTCTTTTTCAGCACTTCCCTATTGCAATTTTCTGTTCAATGTGATATAATTATTTTGTAGGACTATGCTTATTTGATTACTACGATTCATTTTGTATTATAGAAATCTGTTATCTCTGTAAATATACAACGTCAAGGAAGGGATATTTATGACTTATTTGCTTAGTATTGATGAAGCTATCGACAGGAAATTTCTTGTGACAAAATCTATAAAAGGACAGGCAGAGGCTGGAACTATTATCCACGTTATGGACGCCGAAAAAGTCAAGACAGACCTTCTCGTGACTTACCGTGTTGCTCGTTTTAACGGCAAATTCCACGACTATCAGGACTATAACGTTAAGTTCGATGACATCAACCAGTTCTGTAAATGGGCTCAGCCTGATAACTTTATCGCAAGAAATTACGAGAGCTTCAGCATCAGAGACATCCAGCATTACATCAAGATAAAGAACAGAACAGTCGCTTCTTTCTGTCTGCCGCTCATCATCGTTCTGGCAGCTATCATCTGGGCAGTTGCATTTCTTGCCCTCAGCGGCATTCTCAGATTTATCGTCGGTGGTGCTCTCACAGTCGTTGCTATCGTCTTTGTATTCGCTCAGTTCAGATCTCAGAAGAAGAAGGAAAAGATGCGAATGTACAAAAAGATCAGTTCCGGCTGGGGCGTCGTTATCAATTAGTATTTTAAGTCACACAGGTTACAGCTTGTGTGACTTTTTTATTCCCTGAAAGGAGATATATGCTCAAGGCATTCAGAAATAAATTCATCGGCGACCGCGCTTTCTATTCATCGGTGCTCCGTATGGTCATACCTATGATACTCCAGATGCTCGTCACAAACTTCGTCAGTCTCCTCGACAACATTATGGTCGGTCAGATAGGTACGGAACAGATGAACGGCGTCTCGATCGTCAACCAGTTCATCTTCGTTTTCAACATCACTGTGTTCGGAGCCGTATCCGGTCCCGGAATATTCGGCTCACAGTTCTTCGGCAAGGGCGACTATGAGGGACAGAAGCAGACTGTCCGTTTCCGTCTGCTCATCTGTGCTGCTATCATCGCAGCCGGAATAGCGCTGTTCAGCATCTTCGACGATCCGCTCATCTCCCTGTTCATCAGCGATGACGACTCCCCCGAAAAGATCGCGGCAACCCTCCGCTACGGCAGGCAGTATATGTCCATTATGCTCATCGGACTCGTTCCGTTTGGCATAGGTCAGGCTTATTCTAGCGTCATCCGCGAGTGCGGCGAGACAAAGATACCTATGATCGCTGCATTTTCGGCTGTCGGTATCAACATAGTCCTCGATTACGGACTTATCTTCGGCAAACTCGGTATGCCGGAGCTCGGTGTGCGCGGTGCAGCCATAGCGACTGTTGCGGCAAAATTCATTGAAGCCGGAGTCGTAATGATCTGGGCTCACACTCACCCTCAGCGCAACAAATACATCGTCGGGCTATACAAGGGCTTCCGCATCTCACGCGACCTCACCAAGAAGATCTGCATCAAGGGACTCCCACTTATGCTGAACGAGTTCCTGTGGGCAGCCGGAATGTCCGTCATCGCACAGAGCTACTCGGTGCGCGGTCTTGACGTAGTTGCCGCAAGGAACATTTCCGGCACTATCACAAACCTCTTCGGCGCGGTATATATACAGCTCGGCGCTTGTATCGCCATTATCGTCGGAATGAGACTCGGTGCGAACAAGCTCAAAGAAGCGCGCGACCTCGACAACAAAATGCTCTTCTTCGCTGTGGCAGCGGCAGTAGTGGTCTCACTCTGCATAATACCGCTCGCAGCGTTCTTCCCGCGGCTCTACAACACCGACTCAGGGATACGTTCCCTCGCTTCGTATATGATACTCATACAGGCTGCCGCGATACCGCTGTGGTCCTATACCAACGCCTGCTACTTCACTCTGAGAAGCGGCGGCAAAACCGGTATAACCTTCCTTTTTGACTTTGGCTTCACATGGCTGCTTATGATACCGCTGGCGTTCGCGCTCGTACACCTCACCTCCCTGAGCATCTACGTCATATTCGCCGCTGTTACGCTCTCGGAAATCGTCAAGGTGGTCATCGGCTACTTTATGGTGCGGAGCGACATCTGGATAAACAACATCGTCAATAACATCAAGGAATGATGTGAGAGCACCGCTCTCAGATTTCAGAGATTAGAAATCAGAAGCCAGAAATAAGAGTTCAGCTTGTAGGGGCGCCCTTTGGGCGTCCTTGCCATTTGTAATTGTAACACGGAACGCCGAGGGCGGTGCGGGTGTCCGGTGGACACCTCTGCGAAGCAGAAGCACCGACCGAACCGACAGGTGAGAACGTTCCCTACTTACAGCCTTTGCAGCTGCTGCAGTCTCCGCAGCAGCTTTTTCCGTTTTTTCTGTCGCTGACGCATTTTCTCAGCGCCGCAGCGACTCCGGCTGCAACCGCCGCCAGCAGAAGTATATCTATCCAGTTCATCAGCCAACTCCTATCAGTATTCCGATGAGTCTTACGGCAAATGCTGCTACCCACGCGATAACGCACTGCCACATTACTACTACAAGTGCCCATTTCTTGCCGAGCTCACGCTTCACAGATGCTATTGCCGCAACGCAGGGCGTGTACAGCAGCGAGAATACCAGCATCGAACCCGCTGCCAGTGATGACATATACATCTTTATATCGTCGCCGAAGAGTATCTCCATTGTCGATACGACGCTTTCCTTAGCCATAAATCCGCTGAACAGCGAAACGATTATGCGCCAGTCACCGAGTCCGAGCGGTTCCATAAGCGGCTCGAAGAGGCTTGCGGCCCCTGCAAGGATACTGTCCTCGGCATCGCTGACCATATTGAGGTGAGTGTCGAAGCTCTGGAGGAACCACACAACGACCGTTGCAATGAGTATTACTGAAAATGCGCGCTGGAGGAAGTCCTTTGCCTTTTCCCAGAGGAGCTGAACGACGTTTCCGGCGCTGGGCATACGGTAGTTCGGGAGCTCCATTACGAACGGAACGGGTTCGCCGCGGAAAAGAGTGCTCTTGTAAACGAGCGCCACGATTATTCCCGTGAGGATACCGAGCAAGTAGAGTCCTATCATAATGAGCGCACCGTGTCCGGGAAAGAATGTGCTCACGAAAAATGCGTAGATAGGCAGTTTTGCGGTACAGCTCATAAAGGGCGTGAGGAGAATGGTCATTCTTCGATCACGCTCACTGGGGAGGGTTCTCGTAGCCATTATCGCCGGAACCGAGCAGCCGAAGCCTATCAGCATCGGAACGATACTTCTGCCGGAAAGTCCTATTTTTCGCAGGATCTTGTCCATAAAGAACGCCACTCGCGCGATATAGCCGCTATCCTCGAGCAGCGATAGGAAGAAGAACAGCGTCACAATAACCGGCAGGAAGCTGATAACGCTGCCAATACCGGCGAAAATACCGTCGATCACAAGGCTATGTATAGCGGTGTTGACGTTGGCGTTCGTGAGAGCCTTGTCGGTCGCGTCCGTGAGAGCGTCAACGCCCTTTTCACAAAGCCCTTGCAGAAGAGCTCCGATGACGTTGAACGTCAGCCAGAACACCAGTGCCATAATGCCGATAAATGCCGGTATTGCGGTATATTTACCGGTCAGGAACGTGTCTATGCGTCGGCTTCTGATGTGCTCCTTGCTCTCCTTCGGCTTGGTGACCGCCTGTGCGCACAGCCTGAGTATGAACGAGAAACGCATATCGGCTATCGCTGCGCTGCGGTCGAGACCGCGCTCCTTTTCGAGCTGGAGAACGATGTGCTCGACGAGCTCCTCCTCGTTCCTGTCAATAGAAAGCTGCTTCAGAATGAGCGGATCGCCCTCGATGACCTTGCTCGCGGCAAACCTCAGCGGCAGTCCGGAGAGCTCCGCGTGATCCTCGATGAGGTGCTCCATACTGTGTATGCAGCGGTGTACCGCGCCGCCGTTGGCAGTCTTGCCGCAGAAGTCCTGATACAGCGGCTTTTCCTGATACTTCGCAACGTGCAGGGCGTGTTCCACAAGCTCGTCTATACCGGAATTCTTAGCCGCCGAAATAGGCACGACCGGTACTCCGAGGAGCATTTCCATCGCATTTATGTCCACACTGCCGCCGTTCGAGGTGAGCTCATCCATCATATTCAGCGCAACGACCATCGGTATGTCCATTTCGAGGAGCTGCATCGTGAGGTAGAGATTTCGCTCGATATTAGTCGCGTCGATGATGTTTATTATCGCGTGAGGCTTGTCGTTCAGGACGAAATTACGCGAAACTATCTCCTCGCTCGTATACGGCGACATCGAGTAGATGCCGGGAAGATCGGTGATGAGGGTGTTCGGATAGCCCTTTATCGCGCCGTCCTTGCGGTCAACGGTCACACCCGGGAAGTTTCCGACGTGCTGCTTTGAGCCCGTCAGCCTGTTGAAAAGAGTGGTCTTGCCGCAGTTCTGATTGCCGATGAGGGCAAACGTGAGAACGGTGTCGTCGGGGAGAGCCTTTCCGGAGCCCTTGGGGTGAAACTTTCCTCCCTCACCGAGACCGGGGTGAGCTACCTTCTTTTTACCGGACTTTCTGTCCTCTTTAACGCTCGCCTTATCCACCTTTGTGACCTCTATCTTTTCAGCGTCTGCAAGCCGCAGCGTCAGCTCGTAGCCGTGGAGTCTCAGCTCGACAGGATCGCCCATCGGAGCGTATTTCACGACGGTCATCTCAGTTCCGGGGAGCACTCCCATATCGAGAAAATGCTGGCGGAGCGCTCCCTCGCCGCACAGCTTTTCGACCTTTGCAGTTTCGCCAATCTTAATATCCTTCAGCGTCATTATAGTTACAGACCTCCTGTGATCCATATAAATGTCCATATCATTCCATTCTATATTATTTTAGCCCATTCAGACATTTTTGTCAACCCTGCCGCACTCCGGAAAATGTTCAAAATCATTGCCGAATGGGACAAAACATAAAGAAAAGGCGCACGAATGTGCGCCCTGTATATTTTATTTATCGACCGGGAAGCTCTTTATTCTGCCGAGAAGGAAGTCGTTCAGGAGCTTGACGTCTTTGATGTTCACCACGTCATCGCCGTTGAGGTCAGCGGCTCCGAAGCAATCCGATGAACCTTCTGCGACTGCCTTTTTCAGGAGAATGAGGTCATAAACATCAAGCCTGCCGCTGCCGTCCATATCACCGCAGACCGTCTCTTTTTCAGCCATATTCAGCCTCCACCAGTTCAGGTTGTAGAGGTAGCCCTCGCCGCCCCTGAACACGAAATAGAGGTCGTGAACGCCGCTTGTCTGCTGAATGGAGCAATTCTGCGTAGCCCACTTCTGCCAGCCGCCTGTACTTGCAACGTCCATAGAACCGATGAGCTTGCCGTCGGGAGCATCAAGGCGGACTTCAAGCGAAGCCTCAGCGCCGTTCGAGCCGATGCGGAAGTCAATGGAGTCAGCGTCGCCAGTGCCGAAGTCAACGTTCTTGAAGCCGATGTAGTCGCCGTCCTCGATGTAGGCAACGTCGCTGCCGCCCTCACTGCAATCCTCGGTCTGTATGCCGGACCGATAATCGCAGCTCTCAGCCTCAACGCCTGACGATGAGCCGCTAAGTCTGAGAATGTGGCTGGACTTGCTGAGAACCTTGCCGCTCTTGTCAAGGACGTAGATGCGGTATTCGCCCTCGTCGGCGGGAGTCTTGATCGTCTCGGCAGTGCCGGAAGCCTTTGTCATAGATGAACCTGCCTTGAATGAGGAGGTTTCGTCGGGAGCTATCCAAACGGTATTGCCCTCACCGCCCCTGCGTATCGGAAGCGCGCTTTCGCAGGCAGTCTGACAGCTTGCCGGGAACACCTGATCCGCTTCGGATTTGAGCCATACTGGAACGAGTCCGCTGTACTGTCCCGAAACGCCCGATGCAAGACATATCTTGTACTGCGCAAGAGGCCATACATTGTCCGGAACCACAATAGGTGTGTCGATGTCGCTGTAAGGCGGATTTTTGCCCATTTTGTTTACGGTAGCGTATGTTCGTTTGATAGTGAGGTGGTGCTTGTCGCCGTACTCCTCACAGTTTATCGTGTAGGTAACGTCCTTGCTTATCTCGAGAACGTTGTCGTTCTCCTCGATGTAAGCCGTTCCCTCGTCGTTGTGGAGACCGTAGGTCGGCTGCCACTGAGCTGCTGCCGGGATACCCTGAATGTAGTTCTCGTTGATGACAGTGCCCTCCATCTGACCGATCGTGTAGATACCGCCGCTGTCGTGCAGACGGTTGAGGCTGTTGATAACGCGGTTGTAGCATATCATATTGTTACGGCAGGTGGTGCTGTCCTTGAAGTTGCACCAGCCCCAGCCGAGGTGGATACCGTTATAGGCGGTCTTTTCGATAGTGTTGCTTAGTATCTTCACGGAGTCAACATAGTACGCGGTTATCGCAGCACAGCCGCCGAAGCCGTGCACCACGCTTATGTCATAGAGCATATTCTGCGAGATAAGGTTGTTCTTGCAGATGCCCTCAACGCCCTTGGGGAACTTCTCGTGGTTGTCCCACGCAGCGTCTCCGATGTAGATATGCTGAGGGTGACCGACAGTGATACCGCTGGAGGTTATGTCGGTGATATAGTTGCCGGTAACGTTGGAATTTATAACGTCGTTGGACATCGAAACGCCGTCAGCGCCGGTGTGCTTAACAACGTTTCCGGTGAAGTTTATGGAGTCGCTGCTGGTGATATTTACCGCAGCCGGAAGAGTGTCCGCCATTTCGTACTTCTTGCTGTGCCAGTTGGAGTCAGCATAGGCAATGTAGGTCTGGGCAGCCTGACAGGTGGTCTTGCCGTGAGAACCGTCAACGTCCGTGAGCTGATAATCGGTATTCGCAAAGGTGATACCGCTGAAATCAATGCCCGAAACGCGCTTGTCGGTGGACTCGCCCTTTATCACGATGAGCTGGTCAGCGATAGGAGCTTCAACGTCCGCCTTTGACATATCCTCGCCCTGACGCGGATAGTAGTACAGCACCTTTGCGGTCTTGTCGTAGTAGAATTCGCCCGGCTCGTCAACGAACGAGAAGGCGTTATATACGGTATGTGTGCCCTTTACGGCAAAGCCTGCGTTCCAGCCCGGAGTCTGAGCGATAGCACCGTAGGGCTGCTGGAGGAGCATTATCAGTGAGCCGTTTTCGTACTTCACATCGCGCGTGCAGACGATATTCTCGTTCCACGTCGTGCCGTTGATTATCTCAAGATCGTCGAAATTCGAGGTTATCTTCGGGAGGTCCGAGGCGTTGTAGGAGATGCCGTCCGACGCTTTGCCGGAGTCCCACGCCCAGTCAGCCTGTCCCTTGGTAACATTGTACTGACCGTAGCCGTCCTTGGAATTCACCCTCACGCTGCCCATATTAGCACGTTTGTCGTTGACGTAGAGGTTGCGGAGCTTATAGCCGCGGCCGAGCGGAGCAGCATAGAGCTTGTCGTTGTACTTCTCCCAGCCGGTGACCTTTTCAGCGCCGTTTATGACCGGAGTTTCACCCTCGTATGCGCGGTAGTGTATCCGGCAGCCGTTTGTCGCGGAGTCGCGCGTGTCAAAGACGACAGGCTCTGTTATGCGGTAATCGCCGCCGCGGAGGTAGACGGTTATGTCCGAAGACATATCCTTGTTGCACTCTCTTACAGCGTCACGGGCTGCCTCGAGAGTCCTGAACGGTGAACGTATCGAACCGTCATTGCTGTCGCTGCCGTCCGGAGAAACGTAGAACACAGTCGCAGGCTGTTCCGCCGAGACATTTCCGAAAAACACAGCCGGTTCGAGCGACACAGCAGCACTTATGACGACTGCCGTTATTGCACTTGCATACCTCTTCAACTTCATTTTTACCACCCCTGTATTATTTATATTTTTCTTTGCCGTCAGTGCAAATAACTGTTTAAGAGCTCAAAGAGCACACTGCACCAATCTTATATACTATTCTACAACATTTTGTGAAATATGCAACCCACTAAACGACGGCAGAAGTGGACAAAACGAATGCGGGCAGTTCTGAGCTCTGAACTCTGACTTCTTTAGACTGTCATGGCATTGAAAAGTTCCCGGAAATGTGATATACTGTATACAGTACCAAAATATCACGAAACGGAGCTGAATTCAGCATTATGAAGGATATAAACGATTACAGAGACGGCATCAAGCGCATCGTCATCTCCGAGGAGGAGATACGTTCCGCTGTCAAAAAAGCCGGCGCTATGATAAGCGAAAAATACAAGGGCGAACCCATACTCCTCGTGAGTGTTCTCAAAGGCGCGTTCATCTTCCTTGCCGACCTCGCAAGAGCTGTTGACATTCCCTGCGAGATAGACTTTATGGAGGCAAAAAGCTACTTTACCGACACGAAGTCCTCCGGAAGCGTTGCCGTCACTATGGACCTCAAGCACGATGTCAGCAAGTACCACGTCATAATCGTCGAGGACATCATCGACACCGGCAGGACTCTCAAGGAGATCGCCAAGATAATCAAATCGCACTCTCCACTCTCGCTCAGTATCGTCACCCTCCTCGACAAGCCCTCGCGCCGCGTCGTCGAAATTGAAGCGGACTACTCCCTCTTCACTATCCCCGATCTGTTTGTCATCGGCTACGGTCTCGACTTCGACGAATATTACCGCAATCTGCCCTATATAGCAGAATTCGACGAAAGCCGGCTGAAATAATGATACCGCTCCGATATAAGAGAAATGCTAATAAAGAAGTATATGCGACTTTACCGGGGGCAAACCTTTCTGATGTAAGATGTCCTTAACGCAGAAAACAAAAAACAAACCGAATAGGACAATGAATCCCGATACAGTTGTATCGGGATTTTTGCTTTATTGTAATTTGAGGTCTCGGACTGATTATAAAGTGACAGCTGTGTAGCACCTTACAAATTCAAAAATTTAATATGCTTGTGTAGCACAGTTGGTAGTGCAGCTCATTCGTAATGAGCAGGTCGCAGACTGA
>CACXEJ010000072.1 GCA_902766595.1 Ruminococcus flavefaciens
AAGTTGAAGTATTTACCTGAAAGGTTTACAGGTGAACCGTGTGTGAGATGACCGCCGTCAGCAAGGCTCATACCGAGAACAGTATCGCCGGGCTGAAGAACGGCGAAGTAAGCAGCTGTGTTAGCCTGAGCACCTGAGTGGGGCTGAACGTTAGCAAACTTAGCACCGAAGAGCTTGCAGGCTCTCTCGATAGCGATAGCCTCTACTTCGTCTACGCACTGGCAGCCGCCGTAGTAACGCTTTCCGGGATAACCCTCAGCGTACTTGTTTGTGAGAACGCTTCCCATAGCAGCCATTACAGCAGGTGAAACAATATTCTCACTTGCGATGAGTTCGAGATTTCTCTGCTGACGAGCGAGCTCCTTATCCATAGCCTCTCCGACAGCGGGATCATATCCCTTTACAAAACCGATAGAATCCATAAGGTCGTTGTACATTTTTTAGCACTCCTTTGAAAATATTAATTCTTAATTTGTACGAGCGTTTACTATACTATTATAACCCAAACCGGAAATAATTTCAAGAGCTAATACAAAAAAACAAACAAAATTATTTTATATCTGCGAGCTCAGACCACTTTGCCTCCGGATTTGAAGAGACCATAGAGTAGTATCTGAGTATCAGCGAAGCATCGTCGGCACTGATCTTTCTGTCACAGTTCACATCTGCGTAAGCAATAAATTCGTCCGCACTGAGCTTTTTAACACCGTCCGAGCCGGTGGACACCACAACTTCATCACCGAGTGCATTCTCATTTTCCGAAAGCTCAACAAATTTTCTGAGGACCAGCGAAGCGTCGTCCGCCTCCATTTTACCGGAACGGTTCATATCCCCGGGTAGATCGAGCAGGAATATCTTGAAGCTGGCAACAGGCTTGCTTTCACCGGAGGCATAAACAGTAATATTGCCGCTTATATTGCCGTCCTTGAAAACGTCCTGAAGTTTTACCGGGGTTATAGTGCAGCTCGGGGTAATATCGACTTTCGTACCCTCAAGTATGTAGTGACCGGTCTCGTCCTTTTCGGCAAGCTGAGTCTCAGTCGTGACGCTCACCTTCATACCGGCTGTGCTTATATCGCCGGTATTATCGAAATACTTGACTCTTTGCGGCTGGCTGTCAAACGTCAGCTTAGCGCGTGAATAGAGAGCCTCAACAGTAATATCCTTGTCAGTTGTTTCAGGAGTTATGCTCCACTTTGAAAACTTCTCCTCAGTGAAAGCGTCTGTATGTCTGTGAAGTATATCAGTATTTATCTTGGAGTAATCTATCTTTTCACCGTCAGCAACTTCGAGAGTCTGCATAGGATTGCCGTCAAAGTCAACGAAAGTCACCTTGTGAAGCACAGTATTCTCCTCAGTAGGGACCTCGGAAGCTGCTTCGGAAGAAGTACCTTCTTCAACAGTATCCCCGGCAGTATCCTCTGCATAAGCATTCAAAGAAAGCAGCGAAGCTGCGGCAGCTGCCGACATAATAGCTGAAACGATCCTCTTTTTATCCATTGTACCCTCCAAAACTTTTTCTGACAAAAAACGCTCTGCAATAACCTGAAAAAGACTGATACGAGCGCACATAATCATCATAGGCAACGCGCTCGGTCATAAGCTCAAGCGAGACTATCCTCTCCGACTCCGTATCGTAACTGAAGATCGCATAAACGATGACGTCCTCATCGTCGATATCTGCTGAGAGCTCTTCGGCAAGACAGCGGTATTCCTCAAATCTTTCCTCGATAGCGGTGATAGGGTAGAAGCCGTGGTAAACGCGGTCAATGTAGAGATCAATATCCATACAGCCACCCTCAGTCAGAATTCAGGTCGTTCTCGACATCTGCGGCGGAATTCTTTTTCTGAAGAAGAGCGCGTTTTCTCATATACCTGTACGTCAGCAGACCAGTTACAGCAAAAGATACTGTAAAAAGAGCAAGCAAGAGCATAAACCCGAACATACTGCAAAACCTCCGCATACCAGATTAAATCATACCAAATGATATTATACCACAAAATTCGCAGCTTGTCCATAGATTGGCAGTAATTATTTTCAGATTTGACAAATTTTCTCTTGACAATCATCAAACAGTGTGATATAATATTTAAGTCGATTGCCGCTGTGGTGGAATTGGCAGACACAAGGGACTTAAAATCCCTCGATAGCAATATCGTACCGGTTCAAGTCCGGTCAGCGGCACCAGCGCAGAGCCTGCGCCCCCTTCCACGGGGGCGCTTGTTTTATTTGCACACAAAAAAAGTCCCTCAATACGAGGGGCTTTAATATTATCGTCTGAGATAGCGCGAAGTCTTTTTCTTCTTCTTGCGCTCGTACATTATCTGATCTGCCTTAGTTATAAGGGAGAAGAGCTTCATATCGGGTTCAACGGTCGAGACTATCGTGCCGATACTTGCATCAATAGAATAAGGCTTTGAAATAATAGCGTTCATTGCAGCGAGCTGACGTTTGAACTCATTTTCAAGAACGATAACATCATCATCGCTGTCAGTCTTACCGAAAATAATGAACTCATCACCGCCGAATCTCGAACAGATACGTCCGTTGAAGCAGCAGTTCTGAATGACTTCAGCGAGCTTGCGGAGAGCAAAATCGCCTTCCTTATGACCGTAATTATCATTGATGAGCTTAAGTCCGTCCATATCAATGAATGAAATGAGCAGCTTATCGTGTGACTCGACCATCTCGCGGAAAACGCTGTCTGCATTTCTGATGAAGCCGTTTCTGTTGTAGATACCGCAGAGCGGATCGACCACATAGAGCTTATCGAGCTCCTCAATTACACTGTTGAGATGAATGAGCTTTCTGATGTTTTCGATAGAGTTGCTGATATTCATCATAAGCGAGTGGCAGATAAGGCTCTTTGTGGGGAAATCGCCGTTGCTCATAATATAGTAGCCGAGACATCTCTCACGGAAATGCAGCGGAAGAATATAACTGATATTGCCGCCGTCCTTGAATGGGACAGGGTAGATGTCCTTACTGTCAAACGACTCAACAGAAGTTATAGTACCGTCATTGTAGATGAGCGGAGCTGACATTTTTTCGGTATAGCCGTCAACCTGATAAAGGTCAGAGCTTTCCGGCTCCCAGCTTTCGCGGAGCGTGCTGTCCCACTCAGAGCAGAGACAAAGCGCGTACTGCTTACAGCCGGTCTTATGGAAATACTTGCCGATTGTCCTGATATTGTCATCAGAAGTCTCACTCTCGGCAAGATCAGAAGTAAGTCGATCGAGTATCTTGATATCATATCTGCAATTCTCGAGTGTCCGGAGCATACTCTTCTTATACTTTACAATATCCTCGCTGTGGTTATTGACACAGCCGCAGCTCTCAGAGAAAACAGGCTCTGAGGAAAGGCGGACAGTTTTGTCGTACTTTTCGCCGCTGAATATCTTTACCAGCATTTCACAGGCAAGCTCACCGGCATTGCTGAGAGGTCTCGATACGCTTGTAATGGCAGGACAATAATGACGGGCACTGTAGGTATTATCAAAACCGGTGACCATAACGTCCTTCGGGACATCGTAACCGTATTCCTCAAGAGTCATAACAACTGCAAGTGCCATAGCGTCATTCGCACATATTATAGCGTCCGGCATAGAAAGTCCGGAGCGAATGAAATGCTCAACAGCGTGAACACCGTCAAGAGCCCTGAATTCTCCGTAAAAAACTCTCTTCTCATCGAGTTCGAGACCATACTCATCGAGTACACTGCAAAAGGCATTATATCTGTCCTCAGCCTCCGGATTGACAAGAGGACCGGACACATAGTTTATAGTTTTAGCGTTATGCTTGGTAATGATATGACGGACTATTTCCTTCATAGCCGCATTGTTGTCGATCATCACGTTATAGAATTCAGGATAATCGTCGCAGTCGAGTACAACAGTGGGAATTCCTGCATTTTTAACGCTGTCGATAATCATTTTCTTTTCACCGTCATCGCTGATAGTATTAGTAAGAAGTATAGCAGCATCGAATTTGTCATAATTAATGAGTTTATAAATATTATACTCGCCTACATCAAAAAGAGAATTAGTCATTACTCCGCCGAAAGCAGAGAAGTAGGTAACATTGACGTTATATTTCAGGGCACTTGAATTGATGCCTTCGATCACGCTGTTCTGATACTCTTCATCTATACCTGCGACCATTACCGCTATTTCGATAATTTTGTCAGCTTTCATCTTTATATCACTTCCGATCTCAGTATAGTAAATTGTTCCGTACACAATACTTTATTCTATATTATACCACATTCTTCAAGCAAAATCAACAAAAATTTTATATTTTCCTGATTTTTTCAAACATTTTAATAGTATTAGCGTAACAAAACGGTAAACAGGATATGAACACCTAAATATATCTTGACAATAATTGTAAAAAAGTGTAGAATTATAAAGGTTTATGATGCCTGCGGGACTTCATAATCATATATTATTCCGCAGTATCAGAATATGTTTTTTTAAATTGGAGGCTGTTATGGATCAGGATAAAAGACCTCAGGGCAGAGAAAAAAAGACGACCGGCAACAGTCAGGGCGTACACAAGAGAGACGAAGCTCTCGGTACCGGCAAGGTCGGTTCAAAGGACTATAAAGAGCAGGCTCAGGGCGGCGGTTCATTTCCGATGCGCGCTGCGATCGGCGGAGGCGGAGGCGCAATACTGCTGATACTCGCAATGCTTCTCTTCAAGGGCGGCGGACTCGGAAGTCTCCTCGGCGGAGGCGGCGGCGGCTCGGACTCCGGTTCAGCCCCCGAAGTAACCGGCGGTTATGTTGCAAGCGCTGAGACTGCTGTCAATACCGCAGTAGCAGACGGCGCCCGTGCAAAGAGGACTGTTATCAAGGGAAACAATCAGGATACCGTTACACTTATGGTGTATATGTGCGGAACCGATCTTGAGTCCAAGTACGGTATGGCTTCTTCCGATATGGAGGAAATGAGACAGGCAAGTATGTCCTGCAGCGACAACGTCAACATAATAGTATACACAGGCGGCTGTTCAAACTGGAAAACCAGCGGCATCAGCTCCTCAGTGAACCAGATATACCAGATCAATGGCGGCAGCATCAAAAATCTCGTCAGTGACGACGGCAGCAAGCCTATGACGGAAGCTGGCACTCTTTCCTCGTTTATCAAGTATTGCAGCTCCAACTATCCTGCAAACAGAAACGAACTCATCTTCTGGGATCACGGCGGCGGTTCAGTAAGCGGCTACGGCTACGATGAAAAATACAAGAAGAGCGGTTCAATGGACCTTGCGCACATCAGTCAGGCACTCAAGCAGGGGGGAGTAAAGTTCGATTTTATCGGCTTTGACGCCTGCCTTATGGCAACTGCTGAAAACGCACTTATGCTCGACGAGTACGCGGACTACCTCATTGCTTCCGAAGAGACAGAGCCCGGTATCGGCTGGTACTACACAAACTGGCTCTCCGAATTCGGAAAGAACACTTCAATGTCCACACTCGACATCGGCAAGAACATCATTGACGATTTCGTTTCAGAATGTGCAAAGAAGTGCAGAGGTCAGAAGACTACGCTTTCTATCATCGACCTTGCAGAATTCGCAAAGACAGTTCCGCAGGATCTCTCAGACTTCTCAAAGTCGGTAAGCAGAAAGATAAGCAACAGCGAATATAAAGAGCTCTCAGACGCAAGATATGCTACAAGAGAGTTTGCCGAAAGCTCAAAGATAGATCAGGTCGATCTCGTCAACCTCGCTGTGAATATGGGAACTCCCGAGGGCGAAAAGCTCGCTGAGTCCCTGAAAAAGGCAGTAAAGTACAACCGCACCTCGACCAATATGACAAACGCCTACGGCGTGTCGATATACTTCCCGTACAAGCGTACATCTTATGTTGATCCGGCTTGCAGCACATACACACAGATAGGTATGGACTCCGATTATGCCGAGTGTATCCGTCAGTTTGCAAAGCTCGAGACCAGCGGTCAGATCGCAGCAGGCGGTTCATCATCACCGCTCAGTACACTCTTCGGACTCGGCGGTTCATCCGGTTCTTCCGGAAGCGGCGCTGATGTCATCGGACAGCTTCTCGGTTCATTTATGAGCGGCGCGTCCGGAAAGAGCATCGACGGTCTTGATAAGAGCAACACCGGATTTATGTCCAGTGTCGATGACGATAAAGCTGCCGAGTATGTCTCTCAGCACTACTTTGATCCCAAGAACCTCGTCTGGGAAGATGATGACGGCAAGTACACTATGGAGCTCCCCGAAGAACAGTGGAATATGGTTCACGCCATAGATATGAATATGTTCTACGATGACGGCAAAGGCTACATCGACCTCGGTATCGACAATCTCTTCAAGCGTGACGGCGATACGCTCATTGCCGACACGGATAAGGACTGGGTATCTGTAAACGGACAACCGGTCGCTTACTACCACACAGACTCCATAAAGGACGATGACGGAAAAAGAGTGGATATGGGCTATTCTCCTGCAATGCTCAACGGCGACAGAGTCAACCTTATAATTGTTTTTGAGGACGGTGACGGATACATCGCCGGTGCTTCAACTGATTATGTAAACGGTGAGACCGAAACTTCTGCGAAGAATTCCTCCGCTCTGACTCCCGGAGATAAGATAGACTTCATCTGCGACTACTACTCATACGATATGCAGTATCAGAACTCCTACTATCTCGGTGAAACAATAACAGTGACTGATGATATGAAGGTGACCAACGAGTCCGTAGGTGACGGTGAAGCTGTGATAACCTACCTGTTTACCGACATCTACAATCAGGAATACTGGTCAGAAGCTATCAAGAAATAAGAGGGTACTCCTATGGCTTTCGATTTCAAAAAGGAATTCAAGGAATTCTATATGCCCAAGAATAAACCGTCGATCGTAAATTTCCCCAAGGCTAATTACATAGCTGTAAGAGGTAAGGGCGATCCGAATGAACCGGACGGAGATTACCAGAAAGCTATCTCCGTTTTGTATGCTGTTGCTTACACGCTGAAAATGAGCTGCAAAACCGACTATAAAATCCCGGGCTTCTTTGAGTATGTAGTACCTCCGCTTGAAGGCTTCTGGCGGCAGGAAGGCGTTGAAGGCTTTGACTATAACAACAAAGCCGGCTGCTGCTGGATCTCTGTCATCAGACTTCCGGACTTCATAACCGAAAAAGACTTCAGATGGGCAGTAGAAACTGCTGCAAAAAAGAAGAAGCTCGACTGTTCATCTGCGGAATTCCTTACGATAGACGAGGGAATGTGCGTTCAGGTAATGCACATCGGCTCATATGATAATGAACCGGAAACAGTAAAAGCTATGGACGAATTTCTGACCGAGAACGGCTATATAAATGATCTCAGCAGTGAACGTCTGCACCACGAGATTTACCTTTCTGATCCGAGAAAAACTCCGACTGATAAACTCAAAACTGTTATCAGGCATCCGATAAAAAAGAAATGACCATACTTAAACGGGAGTGCGAAAGCACTCCCGTTTGAGTAAAATATAAATTTATTTCGCAATTACACTTTACCCCTTGACAATTATCTGATTTTGTAGTATAATTGTTGTGTTATCGAGGTGTGGCTCAGTTTGGTAGAGTACTACGTTCGGGACGTAGGGGCCGCAGGTTCAAATCCTGTCACCTCGACCATGCGGTTAGCCACCGCGGGCTTCCACGTTGACGCTCGCGGTGGCTCGCTTTATTTTTACAGAAAGCTTACTCTGCTTTCACTCACGGCACTATCATCTATTTCGTATAGCCTGCACAGAAGCGCCCGTCACTAATGTGACGGGCTCAATTTATAATGAATAGTGAAAAATGTATAAATCACAAGGTTGCTTTTTCCGGACTTCTGAGGTATAATAAAAGTAATAAACAGCCCACACAGGGTGAGATTTCAATGCGGAAATTTAAAAAGGAGTATAGAGTCTTATGAAATATGAACCGCTGCTGAAGCATCTGCTTAACTATGATGATATTGTCATTCAGGTGCATCACAATCCCGATGCCGATGCTATCGCTTCCGGATTTGCACTTTGCCGCTATCTGAAAAAAAACGGCAAAAAGCCGCGCTTTGTTTACGCAGGAGAACGCGAGATCAGCAAGCCAAATATGCTCATTATGCTGAACAAGCTCGGCATTCAGGTCAGTCATATCAAAAACCTGAACGAAAACGGCGCTCTGCCTCAGCTTCTGATCACAGTCGACTGCTTTCACGGAGAGGGGAATGTCGGCAGCTTTGCGGCGGAAAACATAATCGTCATCGACCACCACCGTCTCCCGAAGGGAAAGGCAGTTCCGGAACACTCGGTCATAAAGGAGCATTACGGAAGCTGTGCGGCTGTCATCTATGAGCTGTTCAAGGAGGTCGGCTATGACCTCAACGAGGAACAGAACGTTGCAACGGCACTCTATTACGGCTTGTATATGGACACGGTAGGACTTTCGGAGATCAGTGAGCCTATGGACCGTGAGCTCCGCGATACCGCAAACTATAACAAAGCGCTCATACGCCTGCTTTCAAATACCAATCTGACAGAGGAGGAGCTCAGCATTATCGGCAAAACGCTCAGTACCTGCAAATACTACCCGCATCCCGAAAGCTCCGCAGTTGCGTATGATCCCTCTCTTCCAAAACAGCATACTGCCTACACCATAGCAGACAACTGCGACCCTAATCTCCTCGGCATTATCTCTGATACTCTCATTCAGGTCGATATGGTTTCAGACTGCGTTGTCTGCTGTCCGTATCATACCGGATACAAGATCTCCGTCCGCACCTGTACGGACTCTGTCAAGGCACCGGATCTTGCCGCGTTCATTACCTACGGATACGGCGGAGGCGGCGGACATGATAACAAAGCTGGCGGCTGCATCGACTATCAAAGCTCACTGCCGAAGGATATTATGGATTTTATTGCCGACCGTGTACGCGATTTCTTCACAAAGCCCGATGTTATTTTTGCCGGCAGGGAGCACCCCGATTTTTCCGGTGCAGAACGCTTCCGGAAAAAGGAGGTCGTTCTTGGCTATGTACCAACAGCATTGCTCTCGCCGGACGGAGAAGATATCCATATCCGGACGCTTGAGGGTGATATGACTGTGACACCTGCTCCGGACATCTATCTGATGGTCGGTGTAATAGGAGAGGTTTATCCCATCACGCGCGAGAAATTCGAGAAAAAATATGTCGCATGTGAGGGGACACCTGATGTGTCGACATATTACTATCCGCCTTCAGCACGGATCGGTCAGAAAAAAACAGGCAGTCAGCTCTCGGAATATCTGCGCGGGTGCAAAGCCTCCGGAAACAGTGAGATACTTGCAGTGAAGCTGAATAATTTTACGAAGCTCTATTCTCTCTGGGATCAGAAGCATTATATGTACGGCAACATCGGGGATTATATGGCTCATCCTGCACATGATGCAAACGATCTCTATATCATACGCGGAGATATCTTTGCAATGACCTATGAAAGCTGCTAATCACATAACCCAAAATCTGCGCTCCCTTCCACGGGGGGCGCTTTATTTATCAAAATATCATTAAAGAGGTTGCAATACATCGAAAAATATGCTATTATTTAGAAAAACGATAAAGGAGTCCGACTATGCGATCTATAATATCCAAACTAACCGACAGCGAATTCTGCCTGCTCGAACAGCTTGCATATCTTGATGAAGACGTAGCAAAGGCTGCTTCAGACGAAGAAAACGAAGTTGATTTCTACAAGATCAGCGATACAAACAAGGGACAAACTATTGCTCAGATACTCAGCAAATTCGATGAAAAAGCTCTCGGGAACCTCAGAACCAACAAGAGCTCCGTGTGTGACGCACAGATCAGCGGAGTCGAGTGGGCAAGGATAATCAAGTTCCTGAAAAACGGAAAGACTGCCTCTCTCGTGCTTGAGGCTCTTATGCTTGACGAGACTGGCTATCACTCCGTCACAGATAAAGCCGGCAGGAGCTATAATTATCCGCTGGCACTTTGTTTTTCTGACGGCACAGGCAAAAACGAAAAAGCTATTGTCGTTTTCAAGGGAACGACAGGTCCGCAAGAATGGGCAGACAATGTAAGAGCAGCAGCTCAGTTCGACACGCCTCCCCAGAGAAGAGCGCTTGAATTTGTTGAAAAAACAGCTGAACGTTTTGGAAGCATCTCGGTAATAGGCCACTCAAAAGGCAGCAACAAGGCAATGTATACAGCGCTTATGAGTGATAATGTAGAGAGATGTGTGTGCTTCGACGGACAGGGCTTTTCGCGCATATTCCTTCAAACACCCAAGGTCGCTGAACGAATAAAAAAGAGAGCCTCTCTCATCAAGAACTACTCTCTTACCGGTGATTTCGTGCATATACTCCTGTATCAGATACCCGGCTCAAATCAGTTATTCTGTAAGGGCTACTGCGTTGACTCGGTAGGCGAGAACCACTCTCCGAACTCTTTCTTCCAGCAGTCATCAGACGGCGAAGATGAAAGTATAAATTCGGAGACAATAATGGTCGGCAATACTTCATACATAATCCCTCGCTTCGAGACTGCAAGCGAGAACGAAAGTATCGAAACTCTCCATTCGTTCGTGGACTACCTACTTTCGCGTGATGAGAATGTCAACGGAATAATAGATTACCTTGCAACGATACTGCCGATAGTCATAGTCGGCGAAGACGAATCCGGAAATAAATACGACTCACGAGGCAAGCTCAAAGCAGTGTTCGATGATACGGACAGTCTTACAGCCATTATAACGAACCTGATTGCTTTCGTAAAGGAAAACAAGCTCAACGGCGAATATATTGACTCACTTCTTGGCGCACTCGGAGTCGATGATGCAGGATTATTCTCGCTCCTGTTAAAATAAACGAACGCCCTCTGTCATTGATGATTTAGGAGGATAATTATGAAGATAAATCGCATAGTACCGGCACTTCTTGCTGTAATGACAGCATTAAATATTTCCGGTTTAAGTACATCGTCAGCGTCCATACATAATGAAAGTTCTTCCGGTATAATGGGCGATGTAAATGCCGACGGCGAGTTCAGTATAGCAGATATTGTACTGTTTCAGAAATGGCTGCTTGCAGCTCCCGGAGCAGAGCTTACAAACTGGAAAAGCGCCGACTTCTGCGAGGACGGCAAACTCAACGTTTTTGACCTTTGTCTGATGAAGCGCCGTTACATTGATAAAAACTCCGGCACAAAGCTGGTTTGGTCAGATGAATTCAGCGGCGACTCCCTTGATATGACCAAATGGAGCTACGAGCTCGGAAACTGGAAGCTCGATGCTGACGGAAACTATATCACAAACGGCTGGGGCAACAACGAACAGGAGTTCTACACCAACTCAAACGCCTCTGTGAAGAACGGTATCCTCACTATCGCCGCCCGTAAGGAGCACTACTCTGATCCTGTACAGGGCGAATACGAGTACACCTCCGCACGTCTGAGCTCGCAGCATCTGTTCTCGACCTGCGGCGGACGTATAGAGGTAAGGGCTCGCTGCGACTCCGGAAAATCTCTCTGGCCTGCAATATGGATGCTGCCCGAGGACAGTGTTTACGGCGGCTGGGCAGCTTCCGGCGAGATCGACATAATGGAAGGGTGGGGAAGTAACCCCGAGAAAATATGCGGCACTATCCATTTCGGTGACGTATGGCCCAACAACACATACCTGACCAACAACTATAAATTCCCGCAGGGCGACTCCAGCGAAAACTGGCATACCTACGCAGTTGAATGGGAGCCGGACGAGATACGCTGGTACGTCGATGACACGCTTTACAGCAGGCAGTCTGACTGGTATTCCGTAAATCACAAGTATCCTGCTCCATTCAATCAGAACTTCTACATAATACTGAACCTTGCAGTCGGCGGCGCATTTGACGGCATCGACGGTATGTACGCTGATCCTTCCACATTTGCAAACGGCGAGAAGGATTTCGACATAGACTATGTCCGGGTATACGACCTTGATAAGCCCTTTGAGCCGACTCCCGTGACCTCTCTGCCGCTTGAGTCCTATATTGAGGGAGCAAATGCTGCTCTCGTCAACAAGGACGGCGAGACAGTTGTCACGATCAACGAAGTCGGTACACTGGAATATGGTGTAATGGGGCTTAACCGCGGCAACAAGGTCCACGCCGGCGAGACTCACACCTTATCATTTGATGTTTCGTCAAGTGCAGAGCGCGAGATAGTTGTGACTGCCGAGGACCCTGTATACACTCGCTATCTGAATGAAAAACTGACGATAACTCCTGATAAAAAGCATTACTCATTCGATGTGACTTTTGATGCCGATATGTCAGTTGACCTCAAATTCCAGCTTGGAAACATCGGAAATGCTTCTTCGATCGGAAGCCACACTGTGACTCTGAGCAATATTGAGTGGAAATAGTCGTTCCGGCACTTGCTATTTTTTCAGCGATGTGTTATAATAGTAATGTTGTATTATAATACTCTCAGGAGGCAATTATGGATAATTACAGTATTGGATTTATAGGTGCCGGAAATATGGGCACTGCTATTATGAAGGGCATTGCTTCGAGCAGCCTTTCCAACAAGGTAACACTCTACACATTTGATCCCGACAGCTCAAAGGTCGAAGCTCTCAGCCAGTTTGGCATCAAAGCCTGCTCAAGCGAGTCGGAGCTCACAGCTGCCTGCAAGTATGTATTCCTTGCAGTAAAGCCGCAGATCATCGAAGGCGTTCTCAAGGCAGCTGCTCCCGGAGCTTCCAAGGATACAGTTTTCGTATCTATTGCTGCCGGAATTACAGACGAATTTGTTGCGAGCCAGACTCTCCCCGAAGCAAAGGTAATACTCGTTATGCCCAACACTCCGCTTCTTCTCGGTGAAGGCGCTTCCGCTCTTTCACGCAACGACAGAGTTTCTGATGAGGAATTCGAGTTTATCCTCAATATCTTCAGGATCTGCGGCAAGGCAGCTGTTATCCCCAAGGACAAGATGAAGGAGATAATCGCTATTAACGGAAGCAGTCCTGCGTTTATCTACCTTTACGCAAAGGGCTTCATCGACTACGCTGCATCTGTTGGCATCGACGCTGAAGCTGCTACCGAGCTGTTCTCGCAGAGCCTTATCGGTTCAGCAAAGATGATAACAGACTCCGGTAAAACTATCGACGAGCTCATAAAAATGGTCTCCTCACCCGGAGGAACTACACTTGCAGGGCTTGACCGCCTCTACGAGGGAAATCTTACAGATACTGTAAAGAAGTGCTGCGAGAGCTGCACCAACAGAGCCTACGAGCTCTCCAAGTAAGCTGTTCTAACCGGACAGGTTGTCGCATATCCTTGAAACAGAAAGGATGATGCGATATGAAACGTATAGGAACTCTCACTGCAGCCCAGAGCAGAAGGGCTTTCACAATGCTGTTATTCGCATTCACAGCGATAGGCGTCATAGCCGGATCAGTATACGGAGCAGCACATCCTGAAAACGGATCATTCTGGCTGCACCAGTATTTCGTACCGGCTCCGCTGAACAGTCCTATCCCGGCACTGATGAAGGTCACTTTTCTCAGTTCGGCACTCTTTATTGCTGCCGCTTATCTGACAGGACTATTTGCTTTTGGACAACCCTTCGGGTTCTGTCTGCTGATATACCGCGGCTTTGGTATGGGCTTCTCATCTGCTCTGACTTACACAAGCCTAGGTATACACGCACTGCCGCGGATAACGCTTCTGCTCCTGCCGAGAGCGCTCGCAGTCACAGTTTTATCCGTACTCGCAGTAAGAGAGCTTATGCGTTCTTCAGGAAATCTCCTGCGTTCACTTACAAGAGGGGAGATAAGGGACGACAAGCGTTCCGACCTGAAGCATTACACTCTGAAATTTGCTGTACTGCTCCTGCTGTCGCTATTGATCTCTTTGGCGGACGGAGCGGTATTTGCAGTTTTTGCCCGACTCAACTGAACTGGAGGAATGTTAAAATTGGGTCTGTTTTTTAATGATTATGAAAGCGCAGGCTCGGGAATTTCAAAGAATGCCCCCAAGAAAAAGGGATTTCGATTGTTTCTGGATATTCTCGGCAGAAAGTTCTGGCAGCTTGCCGGACTAAATCTCCTGTACTTCCTATTTTTTACGCCTCTTCTGCTGACACTGACAGCGATAAGGTATATCCCTAACAATAATGCAGCGATCGCCGTAATAATCCTGCTGCTGCTTACATTTGCGGTTACTATCGGTCCGGCAACGGCTGGTATGACCAAGGTAATACGCTGCTACCTCATTGAAAAGCACACGTTCGTGACCCGTGACTTTTTCAAGGGATTCAGGGAAAACTTCAAAAAAGCAGCCGTAATAGGCTTCATAGACTGCGTTATCGCACTTTCAGCGTTCGCAGCCGTCAACGTCTATCCGGCACTTGCGGTACAGATGAACTCAAATCTGATGTATGTGCCGCTCGTCATAACTTACAGCTTTGCGCTCGTGGTCCTGATGATGAACTACTACATCTACCTGATGCTCGTTGCCACGAACCTTTCACTGAAAAATCTCATCAAAAACTCATTTGCACTCGCTTTCGTGTCGATGAAGAACAACCTCGTAACAACGCTTATGATCGGCGGAATACTTGCACTTCTCCTTCCAATAATGAGATTTGCTATGCCGCTGTTTATGACAATACTGCCGTTTTATCCGGCAGCCTTCATCTCATTTGTTATCTGCTTCAACAGCTACCCGGTAATACAGAAATACGTCATCAATCCCTACTATGAGAGCATAGGAAAGATCAACCCCGAGCTCACTAACTTTGAGGACGACGACGATGACGAAACTGGTGAAGAAACTATTTGTGAGGATATGGGCGGCAAGGAAAAGCCCATTGAAAAGCGTAAAAAAGGAAAGGGAAGAAGAATCTCCTGAAATAATGAGCCGGTACACAATGTACCGGCTTTCTTATACATAAAACAAGGCTGCACAGTTAAACTATGCAGCCTTCCTTCATATTTTATTTGGAGTTTACAGGGAACTTTTTGATAAGTCCGAGCTTATACTGCTGAATAAGAAGTGCATCAGCATTTGAAAGTCCCTTCTTGCCGTCAACGTCAGCGTTCATCTCGCCGCGGGCTGTAATGCTTACCTTTGAATTGCCCTGAGCATACTTATCAGGGTTAGTAGAAACCTGCATTACAAGTACAGCATCAGCGATATTTACCTGAGCGTCGCAGTTAGCGTCGCCGTAGTTGTTATCGTCTGTGTTGATAGTTGTACCGGACTTGATAGTTGTAGGCTCACCATCAGGCTTTGTACCATCGGGCTCAACACCCCAGATGAGCTTATCGTCAGCGTAAATTGTGATCTTATCTGTGATAGCAGCAGCGTCGTTATCGTCCTCAAAGCTTACGAGGTCAGCGTAGCTGTAATCATTTGTCGAATCCCACTTTACCTTTTCGTAGGTCTTTTCGTCCATCTTGTATCCGAGTGCAAACTGGAATACACGGCTTCCGTAGAAGTCACAGTTCTTCCACTGGATCTCAACGTAGTAGTTACCCTTATCATCGTACTTAACAGGCTTTTCAGTGAATTTAGCCTCGTTCTTGCCGCTCGAGTAGCCCTTCTCCTGATCGTAGTCGATACGGGAGTAGATCTGATCAATGTCATATCCGGCTTTTTCGAGCTCGTTTACATTGAAGTAGTATCTTGCCTTGAGGTCGCTCTCAAATCTCGGAGGATCAATAGTTCTGTTGTAAACAACTACCTTGAGCTGTACACTGTCCTCCTGCTCCTGGTTCTTACCGCCGGCAGCGTAGAGACCAACAGGAAGCGGCTCACCTTCAGCATCTATCTGATCGAAACCAGCCTTAGCGTTCTTGGACATATCAAAGTCAGGATTAATGTGATTATCCTTCTCGTACTCCTTGCCCTTAGCACCGTAGAAGTGGTAAAGTCCTGCAAGGTCGCCGCAGATACCAGCGTTGTAGTCGTCAGTAACTTCGTTATAGATGTAGTCCTTTGTAATGTCGTTGTGGAAATCCTTGAGGTCAGGTCCGCCTACGAGTGCGCCCCAGAGAGTGTGTACCTGAGCGATAGGATCTTCCATACTCTGCTTAGCCGAGCAGTGAGCTGCACGGTGGTGAGGCTGAGTAGCGTAGCTGTTGCCGTAACCAACGATATAGGAGTAACCCATAGGGTTGTTACCGAGGATATATTCCATCTGAGCCTTTGCCCACGGGAGGAATACATCATCACCAGTGGTCTTAGCGTAAACACAAGCACAGAGACCAGCAGCAGTGTTATAACGAGCGGAACCATAGCCGGAAACAACTGCCCAGCCCTTGGGAGACTTAGCAATGAAGTCACCGCTTGTTTCACTATCCGGGAGATCCGGGATCTGATCGCAGGTCATAGGAGTGTTCCAGAGGTAGTCGTCCATACCGAAGTACTTGTGACCGTGAACCGGTTCATAGCCCCAATCTGAGCTGTCAACTGTCTTAGCGCAGCCTGACCAGAATTCGAGATTGTAGCGGAAGATGTACCAGTCACGGGCTGTATTTGTGATAGGTGCGAGCTTAGCGAAAACACCGCCCCAAACTGTATCCCAGCAGTGAACCCAGATGTTCTGCCAGCAGTTACCAGTATCAGTGATGATACGCTTCATATAGCCGGTGTAGGGGTGAGCACCCTTATCATTTGTAGTAGTCTCATCAACGTCGATGATAGCCTTGATGTACTTATCGTAAGCAGCGTCCTTCTGAGTCTCGTCTTCGGCAACAGCTGCATAGTAGAGCCAAACAGCTGCCCATGAGAGCTCATCATAGTCGTAGCTTGAATGATAGAAGCCGCCGTCGTAACCGAGAACGAGTGAGCTCGGAGTTGTACCGGGCTTCCATTCCTCCTTATGAGTCTTTACAGCGAATTCATAGAGAGCTCTTGCGTACTTGAGGTTTTCAGCAGCGTACTCGGGATCAGTATCCTTGAAGTTGAGGTAGTTGATAGCGAGTGAAGCTGAAGCGCCGGCACACTGGTCAGGAGCAGGCATTTCCTCAGTAGCAAAGTAAGCAGGTCTCTTGACTGCACATGAAGATGAAGCAACAACAGTATCGTCTACCTGAAGCTCAGGAGCGCACCAGTAGTTATGGTCGTTGTTACCCTCGCCTACCTGATAACAATAAGCGATAGCGTTATCGTCGTCATCAAGGAAGGTCGCCTTCATATAGTAGTCGTTGATCCAGCGCATCTCGTCCTCAACGTGCTTCTGGAGTCCCATATCTATATAGTCCTGACGGAATTCATAGTAGCCCCAGCCAACTGTTGAAGCTGCAAAGCTGCCGGGGAGACCGAACTTAACGTGGTCGCCGGCATCGTGCCAACCGCCAGTGAGATCGAGAGTACCGTTCCCGTCCGGATCAAGGAACTTACGGTTTTTCTCGATGAATTTCTCAGACATATTAACGCCCTCATAAAGGCCCTTAGCAGCACTGAGTCCGCCGTCGCCGTCGCCTTCACCGATAGGCTGTTTGTCCTCTTTTTCATCCTGTTTCTGACCGTTCGTAGAGCCGTCATTCGTGGACTCGCCGTAGAGCTCAGGCATCGGGTTCATAGGCTGGAGCGGGATCTCTCCGTCTTTTACATGGCAGTTTCCGCGCCATGAATAGTAGCCGTCATTTGCAACCTTGTCGCCGCACTTATTGGCGTCGTAGAAGCAGAGGGTAAGCTGGAGAGCTTCTGCAAAGTTGTCGTAGTTGTTCGGATTTTCTTTGTCGATCACTGCGGCATTAGCAGCAGGGAAGGACACACTTGAGAGGAGCATCGCAGCTGTTGAAACGCAGGCGATCGACTTTTTCAGTAAATCGAACTTTTTCATTTAAACATTTCCTTTCTGAATCATTTCAGCAGATTTTTTGCTTTGAGCCTGTCAAAAACTATATTATAGCCGTCATTACCGTCTTTGAGGGAACGGTTGACTCTGCTGATAGTTGCTGTACTTGCACCGGTCTCTGTTACGATACTGTTGTACACTCTGTGCTCGTCGAGCAGCTTGGCAACGTGAAGCCGCTGAGCGAATGATTTCAGTTCTATACTTGTGCAGAGATCATCGAAGAACTTATAGCAGTCATCGACCGATTCAAGTGTAAGAATAGCTTCAAAAAGCAGATCCATACTTTCTGATCTTATCTTATCTATCATAGTTAAACTCCAATCTGCCGTCCGGCATAAGCATCGTTCTGTCGGGATAAAACCGGCAAAACGCCTGAATAATTTCACACTTTACATTTTAGCACATTATTACGCAAAAGTAAAGGGCTTTTGCATAAAAAATCGGCAATTTGCCAGCAAAATGTGGTATGAAATATGAATTATCCTTAAACGATTATACACCTTTGTGTATATCATACCACATTATTAACAGAATGTAAAGAAAATTTTGTAAAGTTCGCAAAAAATAGCCATAACGAACAAAAGATAGCAATAAAGCGTGTGCATAATAGACAATCTATCACTTAACAATAAAGCAAAATAGGGCAACCAAATGCAAATCGCGTAAGGAAGCCCTGATAATTACATTATATTACAAAGAAGCACTGAACAGCAGTTCATCTCTGTGAGGTGAAAACGATCTGAGTTTAGTACCTCCGGCAGCGAGAACTCTTCCCTTCATATCGCCAACAGGGGAGAACGTATAGCAGCCGTCTCTGCGGTGAGCTGCCCTGAAAACGGTCTCAGTGAGCTTGGAGTCAAAATTGAATGTGCAGATCTCATCGTTCCTGTGAAAAACGATGCCTTTTTCTGTCACTCTGATCTTAGCCGGGACGCCGTCTCCGAAAATATCAAAACTCATATCATCGGTAATATAATTAGCCTTGACGGGTTCAAGCTCAAGGTCGCAGCAGAAACGGTACAGCAAAGCAGCGACTGTTCTTTCAGCAGTATGCAGCCTGTTGATTATAGGCGGCACAGGATCACCCAAAAGCAGCGGTATTTCAGGAACTTCTGCTTCAACTATACTATTGAGAGGTTCTCCGAGCGAAGCTCTGTCATCGAAAATATGGAGAGCTTCTTCATTTATTTCCTGTACCGGGACAGCGTCCGGATACATCCATTTTGCGAGTGACTCATAGGACTGGTGGATATGGCGTTTCAGTGAAAAATAGGTCATACGGGTAGAGTGGGGGAGACAGCATATATCTGATACCATATGAACTGCTCTTGCAAGATGAGCAGTCGCCTGTTCAGTGAAGCCGGCTTTCCAGAGCGTAAGTGCCATTGTAAGGTCTTCCTCGAGCATAGTCCTTGCACTCCGCGAAAACTGCGCAATTCCGTTCTTGTAATAGCCGCCGGAGGTTTTCAGACGGAAGCCAAAGGAATTCGCACCGCAATAGTAATGCATTCCCATACCTTTTTCATAATCTCCGTCGCGGTCAGGCGCACAAGCCATATCTATCAGCACCTCAAAATGCTTGGTCAGCACTTGTTCTGCTTCCGGCATATATTTATAAAGCAGCGGCAATGCGCGGTCAATCAAAGTTTTATGTACTGACCTGTACTCAGTAAGTCTTTTTTTCTCATATTCCGCACGCAGCCGCATCATATTCAGCGCCGCTCTTTTCCACTTTCCCATATCATCACAGCTTTCAGGATATTTCAGTTAAGAGTCACGGGCAGACCGTTGATCTCAATAGTCGGATCGTCAATATCTATGAGCAGACACCTTCTGCCTTCAACAACACTCGTTCTGACCTTATCAGCCGCAGAGGGCTTAATATTCACAGTAATTCCGGGAGAAGTCAGGACTGTCTTGCTCTCTACGATATTCGCAGCAGTTAGCGGTGCATTCCCGCAGACCTTCTCAAATACCGGCTCAACCATTTTGACTCTTTCTTCAGGAAGTCCGACATCTGTAAGTATATCTCTCAGTGAAGTGTTATCGATAACCGCTTTATCCGTGTCGTCCTTGTTTTCCTCAACGACTTCCTGTATTTTTTCATTTACAGTTTTAATTAGCATATAATCAAGATCGTCACCGACAACGCTCTTCAGTATATTCTGAAAGCTCGCCTTTTCGTTTTCAGCAGACATAACGAACGTACAGCCGAGAACATCTTCAACAAAGGATATATTTGGCTTATTTGCTGACTTTGTGTAGTGCATAACGTGGTTTATATCGGTACTCCTGTTGCTGAAAACAGGGTAAAGAAAACCGTCAGAAGGTGCCTTGCTGATAATGAGTTCAGTGTTCATTTTCTTTGTTATCTCATTATTGAAGGAGTCAAAAACAAAACCGTCATTTCCGGTATTAACAGGACATATAGCTGTAATTATATACTTATAAAGCTCGTCTTCGCCGTCAGCAAACTCGTCGTTTTTGTCCTTTTTGCGTATCGTGTAGCAGCAAAATGCAGTTATGACCGCATAAGGTCCTTCATACACAAAACTGTTTGCAATGTGATTAAGGAAGTCCTCACAGACTACTTCATCCTTTAACTCAGATTTAAGGAGAGTATACAAAATGTTCTGGGGTTTGCCTTCTTCGTACGCTTCGTTCGGAAACTCATACTCGACAAATGATTTGCCAACGTTCGTATTGAGGACTTTTTTCAGAGTCTCATCATAGACATCGTGCTCTTCAACAGGCATCGTAAGGCAGGAATTTATGTTATGATAACGGAGGTTCTTTTCAGCGTCCACAAAAGCAGTAAGAATACGCTCCATTATGAAAAATCCGCTCTTGTCCGAAAAATTCTTTTTGATCTCAGCCGTCTCTTTCTTATTCATATTTGCAGTCCTTTCAATTCACATTATAATATATTTATTATAGCGCAATTCGTTGTTATTTTCAAGAGCTCATTAGAAAAATATCTTCAGTTGCTTATAAAGAAGCGTTTTTGCTTGAAACTGATTATCACTTATGATATAATATGTGTAGAGAAAAATATGATAAAGTTGCACCAAACTTCCATTTGGTGCAACTATTGATATAGAAACAGAGGTTCCCTATGAAACGCATTATCACAATAGATCTTAAAGATTACGATAAAACTATGAATCGCTTTCAACGCCCATCGGTCAGAGGTGTTATAATCAGGAACGGCAAAATCGCTATGGTGTACAGTCAGAAATATGATTATTACAAGTTCCCCGGCGGCGGCATCGAAAACAACGAGTCCCACACCGAAACTCTTGTCCGTGAAGTCTCCGAAGAAACCGGTCTGACTGTTATTCCTGACTCTGTTAAACCTCTGGGCTCAGTGCTTCGTATTCAGAAAAGCCTGGCCGCTGATAACGAAATATTTGAACAGGAAAACTTTTATTATACTTGCAATGTGTTGAATTCTGTCGAACCTCAGTCTCTCGATGCATACGAACTTGATGAAGGCTTCAGGCTTGAGTATGTCGAACCTCTCCATGCTATCAATGTTAACCGTACACACGATCACAGCGGCTACGTGCACAGCTGATCGAGCGCGAAGCACTTGTACTTGAATACATTATAAGTGAGGCACTTTTATGAAAAACTACAACAACAGTGAAAACCCTGAATTCCTGAATGACTACCTTGTACATATAAAAATAGTTCAGCTGCTGTCCGAGCGTACTATTCAGGAATACTACCTTGATGTGAGATTATTTCTTAAATACGTTTACGAAAGCACACATAATACCGGTGCTGATATCGAAGATGTTTCGATAAAGGATATGCAGGCGTCTGAGCTCAGAAAGATCACGGTCTCAGACATTTACAGCTTCATTTTCTATGCCTCTGACGAACGTAAAAACGCAGATAAAGCCCGTTACAGAAAGGTATCGTCACTGCGCAGCTTTTTCAAGTATCTTGAGAAGGTCGCGCACCTCATCGACAGCGATCCTACAAAGGATCTTGATGTCCCGGTACCAAAACGTGCTCTCCCGAAATTTCTTTCACTCAAAGAAAGCCTGCGGCTTCTTGAAGCCTCTGGTTCGTCGGACTCAAAGCGCGACTACTGTATAATAACACTTTTCCTTAACTGCGGTATGCGTCTCAGTGAGCTTGTCGGCATAAACATCACAGATATTGACTTCTATGAAAACCGATTAAAAGTCCTCGGTAAAGGCAACAAGGAACGTATGGTGTACCTTAACAATGCCTGCGTTACTGCGCTGAACAGCTACCTTGAAGTACGCCGTGCAAATCCGAAAGCTGCTGCCGAGCCTGCGCTCTTTATAAGCAATCAGAATAAGCGTATATCCAAACGCCGCGTCCAGCAGATTGTGGAAAATACTCTTCAGCAAGCAGGTCTCGACGGTAAAGGCATAACAACTCATAAGCTCCGCCACACCGCTGCTACACTTATGTATCAGTACGGCGACGCTGACGTGCTGACACTGAAAGAGCTCCTCGGTCACGCAAGCGTTTCTACTACTGAAATATACACTCATCTGAACGATGATAACGTCCGTAATGCAGTTGAAAGCAATCCCCTCGCAAATGTTGACAAGAGCAAAAAAGACTGAATAATTTGGTGCAGTTTTTCTTCAAAAAATATAAGCCTGAGAGCAATTGTGTTCTCAGGCTTTTTCGTTATATAATTTTGTACTTTAATATGAGCAAAGCAGCTCCGACTGCAAATGCCAGCATAGCATTGCCACACTTCTTCGTCTGTGCGATCGCATCAGGATCATCACGTCTGTCCTCTTTTATCAAAGTCTGAGGAGAGACTTTCATAATAATTCCCAGTATAAGTAATCCTATAAAAGCTATAATTCCTATATTATCCATAATATCCCCTAAACGTTATATCAGCTTTCTCTCGTCACAGTATTCACATTCAAGGAGTGTTTCATCACCGCTCGAACGGAAGCTCTTAGGGAGGTATTCTTCGTGGTTTGTGATGCATTTTGGATTGCTGCATCTTACTCCGCTGTAAACCTTGCCCTTCAGTGTATCTGAACCCTTCTTCTCACGGAGTATCGTCAGAATGAGAGCCATTCTTACAAACACGCCGTATTTAGCCTGAGTAAAGTACATTGCACGCTTGTCATCGTCAACATCGACCGTTATCTCGTCAACTCTCGGGAGAGGGTGCATAACGATCATATCCTGCTTTGCAAGCTGCATCTTCTTGCGGTCGAGAACATAGGTGTTCTTCTGCGCGAGGTACTCTTCCCTGCTGGCAAATCTCTCCTGCTGTATTCTCGTCATATAGAGAACGTCAAGCGAACTTATCGCCTCTTCGAGGGTGTTCACCTCTTCAAATGTGCTGCCGTTAGCCTTGATGATGTCCTTTATGTACGCAGGCATTCTCAGCTCAGGAGTAGATATGAAGATGAATTTATTGTTGCTGAACATACTCAGAGCCTTGCAGAGTGAGTGAACAGTTCTGCCGTTGATGAGGTCTCCGCACATTCCTATCGTGAGTCCGGAGAGCTTTTTCTTCTCAATTTTGAGAGTGAGGAGGTCAGTGAGAGTCTGAGTCGGGTGAAGGTGACCGCCGTCACCTGCGTTGATAACAGGGCAGTCGGCAGTCAGAGAGGCAGCCTTTGAAGCTCCAGCTATCGGGTGGCGCATTACAAGAACATCTGCATAGTTGCTCACGATCTTCGTTGTATCCTTGATAGTCTCGCCCTTTGAGACCGAAGAATTCGCCGGGTTATCAAATCCGATTATCTTTCCGCCGAGCCTTATCATAGCGGTCTGGAACGACATCTGGGTTCTGGTCGAAGGCTCATAGAACAGCGTCGCCATTACCTTTCCGTCGCACTCGTGTGCAAACTTTGTGGGATCGTTGCGTATCTCTTCACCAAGCTCAATAACTTTCTTCCACCACGAAACAGGATAATCACTGAGATCAATAAGATGCTGATATTCCGAATGCATATTTTATACCTCCACGTTGATCAAAGAATTTTACTTCCGTTTATTATCATCTCAAAGTTTACCTTGAGAAATTCCGATGCCCTTCTGCAAAGTATCATTCGCTCCATAAATATCTCAAAATACTCCATAACCGGCGAGATCTCGGTATCTATCCTGAGCTCGAGGATTATTGAGGTATTGTCTTCGTTGAAGCGGATACGCGACTCTTCAACTGCGTAGTTCACGCGGTCGTGTATATCGAATGTAAGGAAATCCGTGTGGCGGACTCTGGACCTGCGCACATCGGTCTTATCCCCTATTATCAGTGCAGCAGAGATAGGATCGAGCGGCTGACCGGTACCCTCATCATGGTTGCCTATCGCAGATATGACCGAACATATCTCGTTTGCCGGCATACTGAGGTTGTCGAGCAGACGGAAAGCCATTACCGCACCGCTCTGCGCGTGATCGACACGGTTGATAACGTTGCCGATGTCGTGCATTATTGAAGCCACACGCGCAAGCTCGACCGTTCTTTCATCATAGCCGAGTGTTGAGAGTATCAGACTCGAGGTCGCAGCGACACGCTCAACGTGCGCAAATGAATGTTCAGTGTAACCGAGCGCCTCGAGTGCTTTGTCCGCACGTCGGATATACTCCATAATATCGGGATTTTGTTTGATGTATTTATATGTTACTATGCTCGCCATAAACTCTCCTTGCAGTTATCAGTAAGCACCGTTATTCTCAAAGTAAACTTTATACCATATAAGGAAGGAGAATACAGTCCATATCTTTCGGCTGTTGTCAGCCTTGCCGTTCCTGTGGTCGTCAAGCAGACGAATGAGCGGTTCGGTATTGAAATACTTAGCCGCACTCTCGCTCTCAAAGGCATCGCGGACGATAGTGTAATACTTATCCTCCTTCAGCCATACCCTAATAGGTACAGGGAAGCCGAGCTTCTTCTTTGCAGCAGTCTT
Source organism: Ruminococcus flavefaciens (assembly GCA_902766595.1). Lineage (GTDB taxonomy): Bacteria > Bacillota > Clostridia > Oscillospirales > Ruminococcaceae > Ruminococcus > Ruminococcus flavefaciens_U. Next base: position 24,777 of record CACXEJ010000072.1, read on the forward strand.
GGCAGTCTCCTTTGGAGTATCCTTGCGCGCTGCAAGTCTCATCGCATACTTGGTTATATATTTGGTCTCGTCAGTGCCCTTGTCGTGTGTGACTCTGAACTTGGTCGGTATCTGCTCGGCAAGTCGCATTACCTCCTTATCAAGGAACGGTACGCGGAGCTCGAGCGAATTTGCCATACTCATCTTGTCAGCCTTGAGGAGTATGTCCCCTGCCATCCAGAGATGAAGATCAAGATATTGCATCTTTGTCACATCGTCCTTATTCTTCACACGGTCGAAATACGGCTTTGTTATCTCGGTCGGATCGGGAGCATCAGTCTCAACGCGCAGCAGAGCCTTTCTCTGTTCAGGTGTGAACATATAGGCGTTTCCGATGAACCTCTCCTCAACGTCCTTACCCTTGCGGACGAAGAAGTTCACTCCCCTCTTCGCAGGCAGCTTTGAAGCGGCTGCTCCGATACCGCGGCGGATAACACGCGGCAGCTTGTCGTAGAGAGTTCCGTCCGGATCGCTGTAAACATTGTAGCCTCCGAATATCTCGTCAGCACCCTCGCCGGAGAGAACTACCTTCAGCTTCTCAGAAGCTATATTGCAGACAAAGTAAAGTGCAACAGCCGACGGATCGGCAAGTGGTTCGTCCATATGATACTGTATCTTCGAGAGACTGTCCCAGTATTCTTCGGGAGTAATGACCTTGCTGGTGTTCTCCTTGCCGATAGCCTTGGAGAAGTTCTTTGCCCAACCTATCTCGTTGTACTTTTCATCGTTTCCGAAGCCTACTGTAAAAGTCTTGTCAACGTCAGCGATAGCTGCCACATAGCTCGAATCAACGCCGCTCGAAAGAAACGAGCCGACCTCTACATCAGCTATCTTATGTGCTTCGACCGAGTCGTGGAATGTGTCTGAGATCCTGTTCACCCATTCGTCAAGGACAGGCTTGCCGTCCGCGCGGAAGTGAACGTCCCAGTAACGCTTTATAGTGAGCTTGCCGTCCCTGAACTTGAAATAGTGGGCAGGCGGCAGCTTGTATACGTTCTTGAAAAATGTCTCGTTTGTCGGTGAATACTGGAAAGTCAGGTAATTTTCGAGAGCGGAAGTGTTGAGTTCCTTCTCAAATGCAGGATGCGGCAGAAAGCTCTTTATCTCAGAGCCGAACATAAACGTGCCGTTCATCACAGCGTAATACATAGGCTTGATGCCGAAGAAGTCGCGGGCTCCGAAAAGCTCCTTTGTGTTCTTGTTCCAGATCACAAATGAAAACATACCGCGGAGCATTGCAAGCAGCTTCTCGCCGTACTCCTCATAGCCGTGTATGAGTACCTCGGTATCGGTATTTGTCCGGAAAGTGTGTCCGGCAGCCTCGAGCTTTTCCCTGATACTGCGATAGTTGTAGATCTCGCCGTTGAACACGATAACGAGCGACTCGTCCTCGTTGAATATAGGCTGATCTCCCTGTGAGCTTACGTCAATAATACTGAGACGGCGATGTCCGAGAGCAATATCCGCATCAACGTACTTTCCCTCAGCATCAGGACCGCGGTGACGTATCCTGTCCATCATCTCTCCGATCACAGTACCGGCATTGTCGATCTCATTTGTGAATCCTACGATTCCGCACATAAAAAATACCTCCGTTTCCCTAATAGAATATTATACTACATCTTACAGTTTTTTGCAACACCAACAGGATAATTTCTAAATATTATTTTCTTTAATTAATTTGTACACCATTGAAATAAAAATACTCCGGTGGTATAATACTTATATAATAATGTAAGGATGTGATATTTTGGACAGGATTGATTTTTTCAGGGATCTTTCGATCATAATCGTTTCGGCAAAACTCTGCGGTCTTATTGCGCAGAAGCTAAAGGTTCCGCAGGTAGTAGGTGAGATAATCGCCGGTCTGCTGATCGGTCCCTGCTGCTTCGGTATAGTCGGCAATTCAGATTACCTCTCACTCATTGCTGAGATAGGTGTTGTTATGCTGATGTTCGGAGCAGGTCTCGAGACCAACCTCAAGGAGCTCCTCAAAACCGGACCAAAGGCGTTCATAATTGCCTGCGTCGGAGTATTTACACCGCTTGCAGGCGGTACGCTGCTGTACAGTTCGTTCTATGGCTTTTCGTCCGTCGGCAGCGAGAGCTTTTACCGGGCAGTATTCATCGGTACCATTATGACTGCGACCTCAGTCGGCATAACAGTCCAGACTCTCAAAGAGCTCGGACATCTGAAGGAGTCCATCGGTACCCTGATAATGAGTGCCGCTATCATAGACGATGTTATCGGCATCATCGTTCTGACATTCGTTATCGGCTTCAAGAATCCGGATTCACAGCCGCTCGACGTTGTGATACACACGGTTCTGTTTGTAGTGCTCAGCTTTGTGGTCGGCGTTATTATGTACTACGTTTTCAAGTTCATTGACAAGCGCCACCCTCACCAGAGAAGAATCCCTATCCTCGGACTCGCCCTCTGTATGTTTATGGCTTTCGCTGCCGAGGAATTCTTCGGTATCGCTGACATTACCGGCGCATATGTTGCAGGACTCATTCTGTGCAGCCTCAACGACTCCGACTACATAGCAAGAAAGATCGACATAAATTCCTATATGCTCTTCGGACCGGTATTCTTTGCAAGCATCGGTCTGAAAACCACACTCAGCGGATTTGACCGCGAAATGCTTCTCTTCTCGCTCGGCTTTGTAGCAGTTGCACTTCTTACCAAAGTCATCGGCTGCGGTCTCACTGCAAAGATAATGCGCTACAACCTCAATGACAGTCTCAAGGTCGGAGTCGGTATGATGACAAGAGGCGAAGTTGCTCTCATCGTCGCACAAAAAGGACTCTCGGTCGATATGCTCGATAAGAAGTATTTTGCTTCAGTTATCCTGCTGATAATCGTTTCCTCAATTTCGACTCCGATAATACTGAAATTACTGTACTCAAAAAGCGAGAAAGCAGCGGCAGCTGTCACCGATAAGTAACAATCTGAAAGGCGGCATTTCAAATGAACAAGGCGTGGTCTGAGCTCAACAAAGCAATGCAGCTACAAATAAAGAAAAAGGATACCTTCAATGACGGTATCCGGACTCTGTTTCTGCTCAGGAACGAGCTTATGGACACGCTTACCTCTGTCAGAACGACCACTGACAGAGCCGACTTCAACGCTATGCCTTTCGTTAACGCAAACGGCTATCACAGCAAAACTATTGCCTACTCTATATGGCACATATTCCGTATCGAGGATATTGTTGCACATACGCTCATTAATAGTGACGAGCAGGTGTTTTTCAAGGAAAACTATCAGAAGCGTATCGGCTCCTCTATCATAACTACCGGAAACGAACTTGTAAAAAATGAAATAGCCAAGTTCTCAGAGCAGCTCAACATCGACGAGCTCTATTCATATATTTCAGAAGTCAAGGCAAGTACCGAAAACATTATCCGTTCACTTACGTTCAGCGATATGAAGTCATCAGTCCCAGCCGCAAGAAAAGAGCTTTTGCAATCACTTAACGTCGTCAGCAGCGATGAAAGCGCAAGCTGGCTGATAGATTACTGGTGCGGAAAGGACATTCGCGGACTGATACAGATGCCATTCTCAAGGCACTGGATAATGCATATCGAAGCGAGCTTAAGGATATTGAACAAGCTCAGATAAAAATCCCCGGACATCTGTCCGGGGATAGTTTTATTCAGAATACAGCAATTCATTATAGGTTTCGATATAGAGGTCGGCAGAAGCCTTCCAGCTGTAATCGCACTCCATAGCTCGTTTTATGAGGTCGTTCCATACAGGCTTGTTCTCATAATCTGCCTTTGCACGACGCACAGCATCGAGCATATCGTTAGCATTGTAGGTCTTGAAGGTAAAGCCGTTGCCGTTTTCGCCGCCGTTGTCCCTGACTGTATCACGCAGACCGCCGGTCTCACGGACGATAGGTGCAGTACCATATCTCATTGCGATGAGCTGTGCAAGTCCGCACGGCTCGCTCTGAGACGGCATAAGGAACATATCCGAGCCTGCATAGATCCTTCTCGAGAGCTCCGGCATAAAGCCAAGTGCTACCGCCACTCTGCCGGGATAACGCGCAGCCATTTCGCTGAAAAAGTCCTCGTAGATCTTTTCGCCGCTTCCAAGCACCGCAAACTTCATACCCATTCCTACTATGTCTTCAAGTACACAGCGGATAAGGTCGATACCCTTGTGGTTTACGAAACGTGTTACGATACCGATGACAGGTTCATCGCCCTGCTCGAGTCCGAGCTCGTCACAAAGAGCCTTCTTGCAGGCAGCCTTGCCTGAGATGTCCGAAGCCGAATAGTGACCGGCAATTGCCGGATCCTTTTCCGGCGCATATAGATCAGTATCTATGCCGTTGAGGATACCTCTGAGCTTGTACTGCTTAGTAACAAGTATGCGGTCAAGACCGTGAGCGTACCACGGATCGAGTATCTCCCATGCATAGCTCGGACTTACTGTCGTTATCTTGTCGGCAGCCTCGATCGCGCCCTTCATCATATTTATGTAACCGTCATATTCGAGTATATTGGAGTTGTACATAGGTATACCCATAACTTCGTTGAGTATCTCCCTGCCGTACTTACCCTGATATTCGATATTGTGTATCGTGAACACATTTTTAATGCCGTCGTAGCCCTGCTGGTACTTATAGTAAATGTTGTAGTATACAGGTATCAGAGCGGTCTGCCAGTCATTGCAGTGAATGATGTCCGGAGTGAAATCGAGAAATCTTATCATCTCAAGAACTGCTCTGTCAAAGAAAACAAATCTCTCACAATCGTCATAAAAACCGTAAAGGCCGTCCCTTGAGAAGTAATACTCATTGTCGATGAAGTAGTAGGTTATCCCCTCCCACTCCGCTTCAAATATGCCGCAATACTGCTTGCGCCACGAAACATCAACAGTTATGTTCTTGACAAACGTCATCTTCTCGCGTAATTCGGGAGAAATGCTCTTGTAAAGCGGTATTACCACACAGCATTCGTGTCCTGCTGCGCTTATCGCTTTCGGAAGTGAGCCGACAACGTCAGCCAATCCGCCGGAGGCTGCATACGGAACAGCCTCGCTTGCAGCGAATAATATTTTCATTTTCAGATCACCGCCGTTAAATCTTTCCGTCCTTGCCGATATACAGCGGATAAGTCTCTGAACCTGTCAGCACCTTTTCGCTGCTTATCTCTACGTTCTTATCTGTGATGACCGATGTTATGTTACACTTGCTGCCGATCTTAGTTCCCTGGAAGAGAACAGAGTCCTTGACGCAAGTTCCCTTTGCGACCTTAACGCCGCGGAAAAGAATAGAATTCTCAACAGTACCCTCGATAACACAGCCGTCTGCAATGAGGGAATTCTTAACGCTTGCCTCAATGCCGTACTTAACAGGACCGTTGTCTCCGATCTTGGTATAAACAGGAAGATTGGGCTTGAAGAGAGCGTTTCTCTTAGCTGAGTCAAGAAGCAGCCTGTTTGCGCTGTAATAGCTGTGGATACTGTCTATCCTTGTGAAGAAATCCTTGTGCTCGTAGCCCATTATCTTGTACTCAGACTTCTTGCCCTGAAGTATCTCACGGGTGAAGCTGTACTGATTGCGGCTTGCTGCGTCAAATACTATCTTCTTGAGGAAGTCCTTGCTGATAATGAACATCTCCAGCCACATATTACACTCGCCTGTTATCTGAGGATTTACAAGAACGTCCTTGAGACGGTTCTCTGCATCAAATTCAAGTATAGTAGCGTTGGAATTCTGCTCGCAATTGTATTTTCCCTTGCTGTAAACAAGGGTAATATCAGCCTCTTCAGCCATATGCTGCTTAAGCACAGGATTAAAGTCTATTGTTGTAATGACATCGCAGTTTGACATAATAACGTACTTTGCCGATGAATGTTCAACGAAGCTCCATACGTTGTTAAGAGCATCAAGTCTGCCCTTATAGATACCGCCAGTCTGACTGTAAGGCGGCAGAAGGTGGAGACCGCCCTTTTTACGGGACAGATCCCAGTCACGTCCTGATCCGAGATGATCGAGGAGTGAACCATAGTTAGATTTCGTGATTACGCCTACTTCGGCAACGCTGGAATTCACCATATTCGACAGCGGGAAATCTATAAGACGATAACGTCCCCCGAAAGGTATGGATCCCATAGTCCTCTGCTTTGTAAGCTCCATGACATAGGAATCGTGCATACTTGCAAATATCAATCCTAAAACATTATAATTTACACTCATAATTAAACTCCTCCGATCAGATATTTTCTCCGATTATTTGCTTTGGTTCAACTACCTTATTCTCGGAAACAGTTACATTATGACCAACTACTGCTATGCCCCAGTCATCACGGTTTTCAAAGTTTTCCGGGCTTGCACCAATTTTCGCACCGCTCTCTACAACACAGTCGCCGCCGACGATCGCATACTCAACAACTGCACCGGACTTTATAACAGTTCCGGGCATTACGATACTATAATTTACAGTAGCGCCCTCCTCGATAGTAACACCTGAGAACACTACAGAGAAATCAACAGTTCCGTCGATAGAGCTTCCCTCTGATATCATAGAGTTCTCGATGTTTGAATTATCACCGATGTACTGAGGCGGCATATTGTTGTTGCGCGAATAGATCTTCCAGTTGGGATCATAGAGGTCAAGCGGGACACTCGGGCTGAGGAGATCCATATTAGCCTCCCACAGCGAATCAAGAGTTCCGACGTCCTTCCAGTAGCCCTCGAACTCGTACGCAAACAGTCTCTGCTTATCGCGGAGCATAGAGGTTATGATGTCCTTGCCGAAGTCCTTTGACCACGGCTCACCCTTCTCGCGCTTAGCGTTTGCGTCATTCTCGTTCTCGATGAGGTACTTGCGGAGCTTATCCCAGCTGAAAACGTAAATTCCCATTGAAGCAAGCGTTGACTTGGGCTCCTTTGGCTTCTCAACGAAGTCTGTTACCTGATTTTGCTCATCGCATATCATAATTCCAAATCTTGAAGCCTCTGCCTTCGGAACGTCGATTACTGAGATAGTGCAGTCAGCGTTGTTGGCAACGTGGAAATCCACCATTTTGGAATAGTCCATTTTGTAGATATGGTCACCACCGAGCACAACGACGTACTCAGGATTATATCTCTCGATAAAACGCATATTCTGGTAGATAGCGTTAGCTGTGCCCTCGTACCACGAAGCGCCTGCCTGAGTCTCATAAGGCGGCAGAACGTGAACACCGCCGTTCATTTTATCAAGATCCCACGGCTGACCATTTCCGATATATTCATTCAGAACAAGAGGCTGATACTGTGTAAGCACGCCTACTGTGTCGATACCGGAATTGGTGCAGTTTGAGAGAGGGAAATCTATAAGCCGGTATTTGCCGCCGTAAGGGACTGCCGGTTTTGCGACATTTTTAGTCAATGCGTAAAGTCTGCTTCCCTGACCGCCTGCCAGGAGCATAGCAACGACTCTTTTCTTTGTGTACATAGTATTCCTCCTAAGTTGCAGATGTATACCTGTGAATTATTTAGCCTTGGCAGAGCTCTTTGACTTTGCCGAAGTTTTCGTCTTTTTACCAGCCGTAAGCGTGTCAGCTGTCTTTGCAGCTCTCTTCTTGACGGGAGAGTATTTGAGATAGATGACTGAAAGCGGTGCGAGCGTCATAGAAATGCTGTCATCAAAACCGTGCATAGGAACGCTGTCGGACTTGAACGACTTCTCGGTAATACCGCTGCCGCCGAAATCAGGGCTGTCAGTATTGAATACCACCTTGTACCTGCCGCTATGAGGAACGCCTATCCTGTAGTCGCGGCGCTCAACGGGTACAAAGTTGCAGACTGTTATAAGCTCCTCGCCGTCATCGTCGATACGTCTGAAAGCTATTACGCTCTGCTTGTAGTCATCGTTTGAGATCCAGCTGAAACCGCTCCACGAGTCATCATTCTGCCAGAGAGGAGAATTCTCCATATAGAACTTGTTCAGCTTTTCAGAGAACTTGAGAAGATTCCTGTGCGAATCAAATTCCATAAGTCCCCAGTCAAGCTGAGACTTGTAGTCCCACTCCTTCATCTGACCAAACTCCTGTCCCATAAACAGCAGCTTCTTGCCGGGATGTGCCATCATATAAGCCAGAAAAGCACGGTAGGAGGCAAACTTCTGATCGTACTCTCCGGGCATCTTGTTTATCATAGAACACTTTCCGTAAACAACTTCATCGTGCGAGATCGGAAGAATGTAGTTTTCCGAGAATGCATAGAAGAAGGAGAAAGTGAGCTTATCGTGATTGAATGAGCGGTATATCGGATCGAGCGACATATAGCTGAGCATATCGTTCATCCAGCCCATATTCCACTTGAAATTAAAGCCAAGACCGCCTATGTCAGTGGGCTTTGTAACAAGCGGCCACGCAGTTGACTCCTCTGCTATCATAAGAGCGTCCGGGTGCTTGAGGAAAACAGCTTCGTTAAGGCGCTTGAGGAACTCTACTGCTTCGAGATTCTCGTTGCCGCCGTATACGTTTGCCGTCCATTCACCGTCACGTCTGTCATAGTCGAGATAAAGCATTGATGCAACCGCGTCTACACGGAGACCGTCTATATGGAACTCATCGAACCAGTAATTCGCACTTGAAATGAGGAAAGAGCATACTTCAGCCTTGCCATAGTCAAAGACTCTTGTTCCCCACGCCTTGTGTTCCTTTTTGCGGTCGTCTGTATATTCATAGCAGCAGGTGCCGTCGAATTCATAGAGACCGGCTTCGTCCTTAGGGAAGTGTGCCGGTACCCAGTCGAGTATGACTCCGATGCCGACCTTGTGGAACATATCGATCATTTTTCTGAAATCGTCAGGTGTTCCGTAGCGTGAAGTCGGAGCAAAGTATCCGGTCACCTGATAGCCCCACGAACCGTCAAAGGGGTATTCGGTAAGCGGCATAAACTCTATATGGGTATATGACATTTTTTTGAGATAAGGTATTATTTCCTTTGCAAAGGTCACATAGTCAAGAAAAACTTCATCACCGTAATTTTTCCACGAGCTGAGGTGAACCTCATAGATGTTCACAGGGCTTTTGTAGACACTTGTGTGTCTCTTGACCTCATACCAGTCAGAGTCAGTCCACTTGAAGCTGCTCTCATAGATCTTGGAAGCTGTACCCGGTCTTGTTTCAAAGTGAGAGGCATAGGGATCAGCTTTCATAATAAACCTGCCGTCCTTAGTCTCTATGCTGAATTTATACGCATCAAACTGAGAAAGCCCGGAGATCTCTGTCTCCCACACTCCGTCAGCAATGAGGCACATAGGTGATGTATTTCTGTTCCATTCGTTAAAATCTCCGACGACCGAAACGCTTACAGCATTCGGCGCCCATACGCGGAAAACAAAAATACGATCCCTACCTTTTTTGTAGGAATGCACTCCGAAGAATTTGTATGCTTCATAATTCTTTCCTTGATAAAACAGATAGAGCGGAAAATCATTGGGGTTTGTTATATTATTAACTGCCATAATTTAGCCTCCTTTGTTATTTACATTTTAACAGAATTTACTCAATTATTCAAGCTTTTTCGAGAAACGGGTAAAAATTTCGGACAATACGCTAATTTTAATGGCAGTATTTAGTGCAGTTTGACATATTTTATCTTTTAGTCTCCAGAGAACCTTTGTTGATTTTCACATATTAACAAATTGTGAACGGCACATTCTGACACCTATTACCGTAACATCGTCAGAGCGCGGCGAAGGGTTAAAAATCTCCGATTTTACGCAGATCTCGTCCACTATCTTCTTGAGATCATTCTCATTCCCGAGCAGTTCCTTGACGTACATATATTCGTTTTCGCTCACTCCGTCCGAAAACATTATCAGTATGTCTCCTTCGTCAAATTGACAGTCCCTGTAATAAATCTCAGACTGAGGATAAATACCTATCGGGAAGTTCGGCGCAGCTACTCTTACAAATCCGTCGCGGTTCTTTATCAGAGTAGAAGCTGCACCTGATTTTATAACCGTCAGCTGCCCACTGTCGAGGTCAATGCGTACAGCGTCGAGAGTCGCAAAGCTCTCCTCCTGTGACTTGGTTACCATTATCGAGTTTATCATTTTTATGGCTGAAATATAGTTCACTCCGCTGCCGATCAGCTTCCGAAAAAGCCGCACGACCAGTCTCGACTCAACAGCAGCTTTCCTGCCGCTGCCCATACCGTCAGACAGTATAACGTAGCTCACACCGGTCCCGTCACCGAACACCATTGATGTATCGCCGTTGTCCTTGTTGCCGCCTGCACACATCGAAGCACCGTAAACTTCAAGTGAGTATTCCGGCTTTTCATACAATCTCACCCGGACCTCTTTTCCGGAGCTGACTGCCTCAGAGCTCCCGAGCGGTATCCGTAGCTCATCTGATATAAGGTCGCATATCCGCGAAAAGCTGCGCGGACAGTCTCCGTATGAAAAGTACAGCTCGATGAGCAGTCGGTTCCTGCTGTTGTAGTATGCGATAACGTTATTGTGAACGATGCCGAATTTCCTCAGTTTTTCTGCTACCTGACAGCTTACGGAAGATGAGTACCTGACATCAAGACGCTCCCCTGCCGCACTTATCATTTCCTCCATTATCTTTATCTGCTCAAACATCAGCTGACGGCTTTCGGAAAAACGCATTTCGAGCAGCTTCGCTGTCGCCCTCTGCTTGGAACGTTCCTTGTAAAGCTCTATAAGTTCATCGGTGTGGAGGCAGTCACTCAGCTCATAAGGGAAGGTCTCAGCAGAAAACTCCGTGAGCTCACCGAGCTTCCGGAAGCCCCTCTTCGTCGTGCCGTAATTGTTCTTCCAGCAGAAAAGCCGTTTGAAGCAATGAGTGCAGACCTGTTCACTTATCTCCTCTTCGTCACCAGCAGCGTCAGCTTTGTCGAGAAGCAGCTCCGCTATCCTCCCCGACTCGCTGCGGACATTTCCTATTGAGTCGGAAAGGAAACTCATACGAGCATTCATAAGCTCCGGCAGTGCATTACTCTCAGAACCTTCTGTAATAAGCCATCTGTCTGAATAGAACGGTGCCAAAACAGTAAAGACAAAAGCGCCGCAGACAATGTTTATCAGGCTGCTTACCTCCCCCTGAGATATACCAGTAAATACACTTAGCATCACATCTGTCACAACAAATACAACTGCCGAAACTACATATCTGCGCTCTTTCACATAGCCTGTTATGAGTCCGGCAACAGGCAAGAGGAGGATACTCAAGCCTGTCTCCGGCGAAGCTAAAAACGCTCCGCAAAGTGTCAGTGCGCCGCATACTACACCGCCGGTCTGCCGGTAGAAATGAAGTCCGCCGAGAGTAACAGCGGTGCCTGTTATTATACCCAGATCTATCAGCGGGACGTGAGCAGTACACAAGACAGATATTGCAATTGCGTACACCACCGAATATGCACAGCCGCCTGATGCTGTCAGATCAATAACGGAGCGCTTTTTTAGACCCGATATTATTATTGCCGCAGAATAGGCTGTATAACCGGAAATCGCTCCGTAAACTATGTAAAAAATCAGCTTGTACCAGATCTCGCCTATAAGTACCGAAACCGATACTCCTGCCAGAAATACGCTCAATGCCGTACCTATGCCGCAGAATTTGGGTTCTTCCCTGTCATCAAAGAACAGCTTGATTATGAGTATCATTATCATTGCCGCTATCTTTACGATATTGCGTCCGACGTTTTCACTTATTATGCTTCTGAGCAGACTGCCCGTGAGCACCGCCGCAGAGGTCGGCAGGCTCAGTGCACCGGCAAGTGAAATATCTGCAAACGTAACTGCCCCGGCAAGCTGTGCATCTGAAAGCATATAGCCTGCCGACAGTGCAAGCACGAAGCCTCCGGCTGCCTCTGCGGCGGTGCTGCCGTTTTTCTTACGGATACCAATCATTTTATCTACCTCTTCTCTTTAGTTTTACTAAACTATTATAGCACTCCTCATACGAGAATAATGTCGTAATATACAAGCTGGCTTCAAGTCGGAGGCAACGTCTATTGACACCTGTGCAGTTAAGTGTTATACTGAATAAAACAGAAAAAGGTGATAATAGTGTTCAGTTTTTTCAGACTGTTCGGCAATCAGTACCTCGGTTTCTGGTTCATAGGACTTTTGCTCTTTGCAATACAGGAAATTCCATATATGCTGATGCCAATTATAAAACTAAACAATGATCCGCTCATGAATATGAAGGAGTCCTCTCCGACACTCAATATCGCAGAAAAAGTTCTCGGCTCACTCTGCATAGCGCTTATGAGCTTCGTAGTTTGCAGCGACTCCGAGCTTTTTTCAGTTTCTGCCGGACGCGAGCGGTTATTCTTTGCACTTGCTGCCGCTGTACTGCTCCTGAATTTTGCCGGCTGGGCACTATACTTCTCAGGACATCAGAGCCTGTTCGTCATAGTGTTCTTCCTCGTGCTGATGCCGCCGCTTTACTACATTTTCATCGGAGTATGGCGGTATAATATCCCTCTTGTTATGACCGGAGCTGCCTTTCTTGCAGTTCATTTCACGCACGTTTTACGTAACCTTCTCTCAGAACAATAACAAAAAAGCCAGCATATAAAATGCTGGCTTTTTCAATAAATCTTGAATAATGAAGCAATAGCGCGGGCGCCGGAACGGCGCCCCTATGGTTATACGTGTCACAATCATCAAACGGCAAGGACGCCCAAAGGGCGCCCCTACAATGACTTTGGCATATATTTTCGGCTTTTTATTCTTGATAGATAATGCTCAACTAACCTGACCGGAAAAAGCTTTCAGTCTGCACGAAAATTCCATAAGCTCCTCAAGCTCAAGCTGCTCAAGTCTTGCAGTCTCCGGAAGTCCGGCTACTTTTAACGCCTCATACACAACGTCCTTGGGAAGTCCCATCTGCGACGAAACTGCGTTGGCGGCAGTCTTTCTGCGCTGCGAAAATCCGCTCTTCACGACCTTGAAGAAATACTTCTCCTCCGCTTCAGGCAAACGCTGTTCAGCAGCAGGATCTATACGGATAACAGCCGAGTCAACATTCGGGGAAGGCATAAAGCTGCCCCGCGAAACTCCGAAGAGCTGCCTTGCAGTTCCATAATAATTCACGGCAACTGTTATCGCTCCTGCGTCCCTTGAACCTACCTTTGCACAAAGTCTCTGCGCGGCTTCCTTCTGAACCATTACCGTTATCGACTCGACCGGCAGTCTGCTCTCAAGCAGAAGCATTATAACAGGCGATGTTATGTAATACGGCAGATTTGCACACACCGACGCCCTCAGACCGGCAAACTCCTCGCGTATTATCCTGTGAAGATCACACTTCATAACGTCCTCATTGAATATCTTCACGTTGCTGAAATCAGCAAGTGTTTCTTCAAGTATTGGCAGCAGACGTGTGTCTATCTCAACTGCTGCGACCTTATTGGCACGTTTAGCAAGCTCGGCTGTCAGAACGCCGATACCAGTGCCGATCTCAAGGACTCCGAAGCCCTCCGCAGCATTGCCCATTTCAGCAATCTTAGGACAAATATCCGGATTAATTATGAAATTCTGTCCGAGTCCCTTTGAAAAGCTGAAACCGTGTCGGGACAGTATATCCTTGACCGTCCCTATATTTGTAAGAACCATATTTTACTCCTGTACCTTATGACGTTCCTTCTGCGAAAACTCGCTCTGCTTTGCATCGTTGAGCTTCTCCATATTGTTTACAAGATAGTCCGCAGAACGGTAAGCACGCTGAAAATTCATATCGGCAAAATGACATTTCAGATCAATATACTCACCGTCGATAATAATATCTATCTCGTTGATCTGACGTCCGGTATACTTGTTTGCCGCATACTTTATGTATTCATCTATCTCAGCTCTTTCCATTTCTCCGCCAATAACATTGATCTTCATAATTGCCTCCTTTACGATCGTCATAAGTTGTTTAGTTTGTTTATAACAGCTTCGGCGCACTTCATTCCGTCAACTGCTGCCGAAACTATTCCGCCTGCATAGCCTGCACCCTCTCCGCACGGATAGAGTCCCTTAACTGATACAGAACGGAGATCATCTCCCCTGTCAATACGCACCGGTGAACTGCTTCTGCTCTCGACGCCTGTTAGCACAGCATCGGGAGAGTCAAAACCCGGTATTTTCTTTCCCATTTCCGGGATACCGAGCCGAAGAGTCTCGCAGACAAAGTCCGGGAGATATTCGTCCGGTGAAGCTGCTTTCACTCCCGGACGGTAAGAAGGTAAGACCTTTCCGAAGCCATCAGAAAGAGTTCTGCTGAGAAAATCTCCGACTTTTATACACGGAGCGAAGTAGCTGCTTCCTCCGGCTCTGTAAGCCTTTTCCTCTATTTCACGCTGGAAATACATTCCTGCGAGCGGGTGATCCGTGCCGTAATCAGCAGTATCTACGTTGACAAGAAGGGCACTGTTTGAGTTCTCCGCATCACGGGCAAAGCAGCTCATACCATTCACAGCGAGTCTGCCCTCCTCGGAAGAAGCTGCCATTACATAGCCGCCCGGACACATACAGAACGTATAAAGTGCCCTGCCGTTCGGAAGATGAACTGCCAGCTTATAGTCCGCAGCCTTCAGCGCAGGGTGACCTGAACTATCGCCGTACATAGCCCTGTCAATATTCTCACGTCTGTGCTCTATACGGACACCGACTGCAAAGTTTTTCTGTGAGAGGCTGATCTGCTTTTCGTAAAGCATCTCAAAAATGTCCCTCGCACTATGACCTGCTGCGAGTATAACATTATGCGTCACAATACTATGCGATGAACCGTCTTCTGTATACTCTACCGATGTTACTGTACCGCCGGTCATACTCAGCTCGGTCACTTTCGCGCCAAAATGCACTTCGCCGCCGAGTGAGATGACTCGCTCCCTAAGAGACTTTACAGCGCCGCGTAGCTTATCCGTGCCGATATGCGGCTTTGCAAGATACATTATCTCCTCCGGTGCACCGAACTCGACAAAGCGCTCGATTATCCAGCCTATCCTGCCGTCTCTGATACCGGTATTCAGCTTGCCGTCCGAAAACGTTCCTGCACCGCCCTCACCGAACTGCACATTGCACTCGGTATCGAGCTTACCGGTACTCCGGAACTCATCGACCTTTTCACAGCGGCGGTCAACGTCGAGGCCTCGCTCAAGCACTATCGGTCTTGCACCCGCCATTGCAAGCACAAGCGCCGCAAACATTCCTGCCGGACCAAATCCCACAATGACCGGTCTCTCAGAATTTGCCGGAACAGTCCCTGTTTTGTATTCCGTATATGTAACTTCAGAGGCGTTTTTCAGCCTTTTCAGCAGCTTGGCATTATCTGTTTCAATATCAATAGAAAGTATAAAATGCACATCGCTCTTTTTCCGCGCGTCCACTGATTTTTTGAACAGCTTAACGCTTCTGATCTGTCTGCTTTCGATTTTAAGTTTTCGGCAGCAGAAAACTCTGAGGTCGCTCAGATCATCGCTGAGAGCCGCCCTGATACCTGTAACTCTGATTATCATTTCAGCTCCCCTTTCAGCGACAATGCGCAGTTCCTGCCGGCAATAATTCCCGATGACCACGCCCATTGCAGGTTATATCCGCCGCAGTCCCCGACTGTATCAAGTATTTCACCGCATAAGTACACGTCCTTAAAGCGCCTGAGCTCAAGTGCGTCAGTGACCTCATCTGCAGCGATACCGCCGAGAGTTGCCTGAGCATTCTGCCACGGTGAAGCTCCGGAAACATCAAAGCTGCATCTCTTTATCCTATTCGTGAGTACCTTTACATCACTCGCTGTAACGCCAGAAACCGTCTCCGTCATAGGTCTTTTCAGCGTGGTCTTTACAAGATAGACCGCAAGATTTTTGCAGAACATACCAGTAAGAAGTTCATTCAGCTCACAGTCAGAACGCATTTGCGCTGCCGATCTTATGTAATCTGCAACTTCCTGTTCGCTCATATCAGGTGCAAGATCAAGTTCAAGACGGAGACTTTTGTCGTACTTGCCGAACAGATAAGCCATATTGAACACGCATATGCCGGAGAGCGAGTTCTCAGTGAACTGCACCTCGCCCTTTTCTTCACGAAGCAGCCTGCCGTCCGCAAAGGCTCTTACAACACATTTTGCCCGGACTCCCTTGAGTCCCTTAACCCTTTCGCTGTCAACACGCAGAGGAGCAACTGCCGGAACGATCTTCCCGAGCTTTACTCCTTTTCCGCGAAGGAGTCTCAGAACTGAACCGTCTGTGCCCATATTCGGCGCAGCATAACCGCCGGCTGCTATTATCAGTCGCCTGCACTCTATGCTTCTGCCATCTGCGGAAGCAACTGAAAAGCCGCTCTTAGCCTGAACTATATCCCTGACCTCGAAGCCGCATACCTCAGTAACACCAAGTCCTTTAAGGCGCAGTCTCAGCGCATTGAGCACCGATGCAGCACTTCCGCTGTAAGGGTACATACGCCCCTGTTCATCGGCAGTGCAAAGGATACCATACTCTGCGAAGAACTCCTCAGCAGAAGGCGTTTTCTCAATAAATATCAGCGCATCAAATGAGCCGTGATAATTATCTGGTGAAAGCTCTCTGTTGCTGAGATTGCACTTACCGTTGCCGGTAGAAAGCAGCTTCTTTCCTATTCTGTCAAGTCTTTCGCATATCATCACATCAGCCCGGGGATAACACTTTTTCGCTTCACAGGCAGCCGTTATGCCGGAAGCACCTCCGCCGATCACCAAAATATCTGTACGCATCATTTACCTGCCTGCTTTTCCGGCAGAACGTCTATTATTGCTACCTCCGGACGGTTATTGAACCTTATCGGCAGCGGTGAAACGCCGATACCGGAAGTAATGAACATAGTTCCGCCTTTATAATCAAATGTTCCCTTGTCGTAAACTTCCATATCCTTGAACTGCGGGAACCATTCACCTGCATCTGAATAGAAAACAGGTCCCATATCAAAGGGCAGCTGTACCATACAGCCATGAGTGTCGGCACAGAGCGTTAGATCCGCTCCGAACTCCTCAAACTTCTTATAATTCGGTATATGGGCAAGAAGTATGTTATAGCAGCTCTCATCCGGCTGGAACTCATTGAACAGATTGAAGGTCTCGCTGTAATACACATTGTCGATACCATACACACAGACATCATTGCCCTTGATATTTATCTTCTCTGACTTGTAATCCATAACATGAGCTCCGGCTTTACGCTGGGCTTCAATGTATTTGCGATCGGTATCGTGCTCACCATTGACAAAGAAGACCGGATAGCCCTCCTTAACAATATCAGCAGTGAGATCAATGGGTATCTGCCTGAGCTCCTGTGGACTGTCTGTGGTGTACATATCACCGAGTATCATAACTGCATCGGGATCGTTCTTCTTGATCCTTTTACAGATGCTTTTGTTGCTTATACCGTGCTTTGTGGCGTGCTGGTCGCTTATGACCGCTATCCTTATCGGTTCTTTGATCTTTGAAGAATAAAGAGTAACATTTGTTGTTCTGAGCGTATAGTTGTTGAACCACCATATCATAATCAGGACAAAAAGTACAGCAAACACTCTCGACCATTTGAACAGTTCTTTCTTCTTTGGTTTCTTTTTTGCCGCAGTCTGCGGCTTGTCATCTCTTTCTTTTGTCTCTGTCATTTTATTGTTCCTTAATGTGTACATCAAGCTGGCTGAACGGTATCTCGATACCATTTTCATCGAAGCTCGATTTCACAGCTTCTATCATACTATATCTTACATTGAAGTAATCATCGTTATTCACCCATACCAGAACGTCTATCGCAACTGAATGGTCGCTGTGCGCCGACATACGGACAAGCGGTTCCGGCGACTTGAGTATCAGCTTGTTATCAGCTGCGGCAGTAAGTATGAGTTCACGCGCCCTCTGATAATCGGCAGCGTAGCTTATGTCAAATTTCAGGTCAATTCGCCGTGTCGGGCTTTCGGTGTAGTTTATTATCTTTCCCTCGGAGACTTTGCCGTTCGGGATAAAAACGGTCTTGTTGTCGAAGGTGATTATCTTGGTGTACAGTATGCTTATCGTATCGACCTTGCCGACAGAACCGTCTATCTCGAGAATATCTCCAGCCGCAAAAGGCTTCGAGAACAGTATTATAAAACCGCCGGCAAGATTTGAAAGACAGTTTTGAAGCGCAAGTGAGACTGCGAGTCCTGCCGCACCGAATATCGTTATGATCGATGACATAGGCACTTTAAGCAGCGAAAGTACGATTATTACGATATTAATATAGAGGATTATCTTGATAAACGATACAAGGAAATTCTTTGCGGCGTTATCAATATTTGACCTCTTCATCGCACGGCGTACGATCCTCAAAATGATCTTGACAACAATAACGCCGAACACAAATACCAGAAGCGCTACAAGCATCGACGGTATCGCATCTTTAAACTTATCAAGCCCTTTTTCCAGAACGCCTGCTGTTTTGGTGACCTGCTGCTGAACAGTAACGCTTGTTGTAGTATCAGTAACAGATGTGGCATCTTCTGAAAGGAGCGTAGTTATCTCTTTCTGCATTTATATCTCCCTTTGCATATACTTATATTTATTATAACAGATTTATACAGAAAGGTCAATACAAACATATAGCCGCACTCGAAAGTTAAAATAATAAAATTAATTCTCAACTGTTGATTTTGAGAGGAGTATATGGTATAATATTTATGTTAATGTCCCAATAGCTCAGTAGGATAGAGCGACTGCCTCCTAAGCAGTAGGCCGGAGGTTCGACTCCTCTTTGGGACGCCACCGGCGAGCTGCCGGGCGCTTCCACGAAGCCGCTCGCAAGCTCGCTTATTTTTTTACGGAAATGTTACTCTCCTTTCGCTAATTGCACTGTCACCAATATTTTTACAGTTTGCACAATACAGCGCCTGTGCCCCCTTCCACGGGGGCGCTCGTTTTACTCGCTTGCTTTTTACAAAAGGTTTACTCTGCTGTCGCTCATGGCACTATCATCAAATTTATAATACCCACAAAAACGCCCGCCACTGATGTGACGGACTTAAATAATATTGCAGCATCATAAAAAGGACGCTCCAACAGGAGCGTCCTTTTTAGCTTTGCGATCAAGCCATACCAGCTGTAATGATAGCCATCTTATAAACCTCATCAGCTGTGCAGCCTCTTGAGAGGTCGTTGATAGGAGCATTGAGTCCCTGAAGAATAGGACCGTAAGCCTCAAATCCACCGAGTCTCTGAGCGATCTTGTAACCAATGTTACCAGCCTCGATGAGCGGGAAGATGAATGTATTAGCCTGTCCTGCAACCTTTGAATCAGGGCACTTTGTCTTTGCAACTTCAGCAGAAACAGCAGCGTCGAACTGGAACTCACCGTCAATAACGAGGTTCGGATCGAGCTGGCGAGCCTCGATAACAGCATCGTGGCTGAGCTGAACTGTGCCGCCCTTACCAGAGCCGTATGTTGAGAAGCTGAGTACAGCTACCTTAGGATCAATACCGAAGAAATCAGCGGTTCTTGCAGTCTCAACAGCAACCTCTGCAAGCTGTCTTGCAGCTGAGAGAACAACATTGCCGTCCTTGTCGAGTCTGTCAGAGTAGCTGAGATTGATAGCGCAGTCGCCCATAGCTATCTTCTCTTCCTTGCCATCCTTTTCTCTGAAGAGGATAAATGAAGAGCTTACGAGGTTTGAACCCTTCTTTGTCTTGATTATCTGAAGTGCAGGTCTTACTGTATCAGCTGTTGAATATGTAGCGCCTCCGAGAAGAGCGTCAGCCTTGCCAGCCTTAACGAGCATTGTTCCGAAATAGTTTGACTTCTGAAGAAATGAACGGCACTCGTCCTCAGTCATCTTGCCCTTACGGAGCTCTGCCATCTGTGTAACGAGAGCATCCATTTCGGGATAAGTTACGGGATCAAGGATCTCAGCTCCGTCGATGTTGAAGCCGCCTGCTTTAGCAGCTGACTTTACTTCGTCAACGTTTCCGCAGAGGATCACGCCCATAAGACCTTCTTTAAGCAGTCTGTCTGCTGCTGAGAGGATACGGTTGTCGTTACCCTCGGTAAAAACGATAGTTTTCTTACTGGACTTTAAATTTGCGATAAGTTTGTCAAACATACCCATTTTATTTTTACCTCCAAAGTAAAATTTCTTTTAATATTATATCACAACCCGGAATATTTTTCAATACCTATTTTGATTTTTTACTGACAAACAAAAAACGGTACTACACAAGGCAGTACCGTCATCATATCATTCGATAGTAACTTTCTTCATAACCTGAGGCTCAACAGGCTTGTCATTGTAGTCGGTAGCAGTTTCAGCTATCTCATCTACAACTTCCATACCCTCAACGACCTTGCCGAAAGCAGCATAGTTACCGTCAAGATGAGGAGCGTCCTCGTGCATAATGAAGAACTGTGAACCAGCAGAGTCAGGCATCATTGAACGAGCCATAGAGAGAACTCCTCTTGTGTGCTTGAGATCGTTCTTTACGCCGTTTGAAGCAAATTCGCCCTTGATGTGCCAGCCGGGACCACCTGTGCCGGTACCGTTGGGACAGCCGCCCTGTATCATAAATCCAGGTATTACTCTATGGAAAGTAAGTCCGTCATAGAAGCCGTTCTTGACGAGCTTTTCAAAGTTTTCACAAGAGATAGGTGCGATATCAGGATAGAGTTCTATCTTGATCTTTTTGCCGTTTGCCATTTCGATTACAACCATTGATCTTTCCTCCGTTAGCCAATTTTAATGTGTATAGTCGACGATGGTCTTACCGGATCATCACCGGGATCATCAGTCGACGTGTAATACTCAGAGTACTTTTCGCGGTATTCCTCAAGAGGATTTTTCCCCGAAGCAAACTGAGTAGTTACTTCCTGTCCGTTTTCATCGACGTATTTCGTCGAGACTACTCTTCCGAGTATATCAGTAACATATTCTATGTGAGGGTCACCAGCAAGTTCAGTTTCGGAAACGACGGTCTCGTTTTCCTCAACAACTCGTCCGAGAATATCAGTTACATATTGTTTTTCAACGTGAGTAGTCGGCTCAGTAGTATCAGTTTCCTGCGCAGGGATAGTTTCCACTACTCTGCCGAGAATATCTGTGACATATTCAACTCCGGCAGCGTCCGTCAGCTTAGTTGTTTCACTGTCAGTACCGTCCCCGGCAGTTTCAGTTACAGTACCTTCCTCATCCGTGTCGGTCGGCGTAGTATTTCCGAAAGTAAAAGTATTGCCGGGATTATTACCGGTAGTTTTTCCGGCAGTAATTTCTGAAGCAGAAGTGTCTGATGTCAGCCTGTTATTTGTGACCGCTTTTGACTTGTTGCTTTTTTTGTTAGTATTATCAATATTCATCGCGCAGGACCTTCCGGCAAGTATTACAAGGAATGCTGCCAGCATAGCGATAAATATAGCTATAACTCTTCTGTTTTCCAAATCAGCTGCACCTCCTGATGCCGCGCAGATAATTCATATATACATATTATACTTGCTTTTTCATAATATGTCAAGCATAAGCAGAAGAAAAGCCGGCACTCAGGTGAGTACCGGCATAGCACTTATAATTTGTCGATAATACCAAGCTTGAACTGCTGTATGAGCAGAGCATCAGCGTTGGTGAGTCCCTTCTTTCCGTCAACATCAGCATTGATAAATCCCTTGCTGGATATGGCTTTTTCGTCCTTGCTGTCTGGACCATACTTATCCGGATTTGTTGCCACCTGCATTACGAGGACAGCATCAGCGATATTCACCTGATGATCAAGGTTTGCATCGCCTTTCAGAACAGGGAGAGTTGCTGTAAGTTTTACAGTCACAGTGTACGAACCATTCGCATTCTTGACTATTTCTCCGGCATTGGTCGGGCACTTGTATCCGGTCGGCAGGGCATCGTTCTTGATGTTTACAGATGTCAGTGCCCAGCCTGACTTTATATTCAATTCTTCGTCGCATATGAAATTATTTGAAGTTACCTGCGGACCTGCAAGATCAACATAGTCTCCGTATTCTCCGGTCTCAGGATCAACCGTGCGGATTTCAAACGGGAGTCTGTAATCAAATTTATCTGTGAGCTCAAGAGGCTTGCCTGTGTCATAGTCGAGAAGTTTTACCTCAACCTGACCGGGCTTGAGATATGAGCCGGCAGCAGTCTTGACTCTGGCTACAATATCCATCGAGTTCGTGTAATCATAGTCGAATGTTTCATTGGTATAGAGATTTGCAAATACATCATCAGAGTTTGTAAAGCTGAATTTATCTGCCTTTTCGTAAAGCTCTGCAAGTTCGTCCTTTATTACTGTCGGATTTGACTCCGCATTGAAAACAGGTCCGGTAAGCAGCCATCCGCCGGGAACATCGTCCTTCTTAACTCCTATATCAGTACCTATCGAATAATTATGCTCCTTGACGTAGCTGTCTGGAATGAGCTCGCCTGTATCATAGTCAATAAGTGTAATCCTTACCTCACCGTAATCCAGATCCATCGGTATAAAGGTAAATCCTGCCTCTTCTGCTGATTTCTGAGTGGCTGAGTCCGGACGTCCGAAAATAACTCCGTTATATGAATACTCTCTGTCATAAACGTTGCTTATATCTTTATCGCTGATCTGACAGTCAGGATTGATAACTGTGACTGATTTCAGGTTTTTACAGCCGTCAAATACAGATGAACCGTTCATACCGCCGAGCTGTTTCACTTCTCCCGGCAGGGTTATATGTTCAATACCTGTTCCTGCAAAGGCAGCCGTACCTATCTTGCCGACATAACCCGGTATCTTTACTTCTTTGAGGTCTTCGCAGTCCTCAAACATTGAATTCGGGATCTCAGTAATGTACTTAGGCAGTTTTACTTCAGTCAATGAAGAACAGCTTGCAAATGCAGATCTGCCTATCACCTCTATACTGTCAGGAATACTTACAGATTTAAGTGAAGTACAGCGCTTGAAAGCCTCGTCATCTATTTTGATAACAGAGTCCGGTATAGTGATCTCTTTTATGGACGAGCGCTCAAATGCACAATAGCCAATACTTTTTACCGAATCCGGAAGTGTGACTTTCTCGAAATCAGTATCGTAAAATGCGCAGGAAGCTATTTCCGTAACAGTGTCCGGAACAGTATATATGAGTTTATCCTTGAATTCCTCCTTATCAGAGTAAAAATTATAAGCCCTGATAAGGATAGTTTTATCCTTGTTAAAGAGAACGCCGTCCTGAGATGAATAATTCGGATTATTTTCATCAACAGTTACAGATTTAAAGCGGATAGGATCAATCGGGCCTGCTTCAAAATGCAAGTAACAAGCCTCGATCTCCTCAACAGATGCCGGAATAAACAGCTCGTCTATATAGTAACATCCATAGAAAGCTGTGCCTTTGATCTTTACGACCGGAACTCCTTTTATCTCTTCAGGAATAGCAAGATCTCCGCTGAAAGTCTCATCACATTTCACTACCTCGGCATAGGCTTCGATCTCATTTTCAGGATCTGACGGATAGATGCGATATGTGAGAGCTTTTTCAGTGACCTCTTCATATGCATTTTCTTCTTCGGCGTTTGCAGTGATGATGTTGCTTTTTGTGTGTGGAAGTACCGTCGGGATCGCTCCTCCGACGATACACAGTGCTAAGACTGCTGCGATTAGTTTTCTCATGTTTTACCCCTCCCAAGGTTAAAATTTATACATCTATAATAACAAGTTTTAAGGCAATTGTCAATACCATTAGGTGAATTTGCATAAATATTTAAGATTTATTTAATAATCAGAGACCTCTCCGCTCTGAAAAGTCCTTTCCGAAGCCCGATAAGCGGCTTTCGTATTGACAAAAACAACGTTCTGTGGTACAATATATTGTATTATGTATTACTTTATAAAGGTGTGTTATTATGGACTATATCAGACTTGCAGATATTCTTTTCCCCGATGTAACAGCTTCTCCTGAAGATATGGAGCAGAAGTTCCCTCCGCGTTCTCTTCCCGAGGGTGCCTGCGTTACCAGAATCGGTCCCAGCCCGACAGGCTTCGTTCATCTCGGAAATCTCTATAATGCTCTTATAGGCGAGCGCCTCGCCCACCAGTCAAACGGCGTTTTCTATCTCCGTATCGAGGATACCGACAACAAGCGTGAGGTCGAGGGTGCTGTCGAGACAGTTATCAATGCTATGAACTACTTCGGCGTAAACTTCGATGAGGGTGCAGTTTCGAACGGTGATAACGGCAGCTACGGTCCCTACCGCCAGAGACAGCGCAAGGATATTTACCACGTTTTTGCAAAGCACCTCGTTCAGAGAGGTCTCGCTTATCCCTGCTTCCTCACAGCCGAGGAGATAGACGCTCTCCGTGAGCAGCAGACCGCTGTCAAGGAGAACCCCGGCATCTACGGAAAGTACGCAAAGTACCGTGACACTTCCATAGAGGAAGTTCAGCAGCTTATCGCTTCCGGTAAGGAATGGGTGCTCCGCTACCGCGGCACAGAAACTGACGAATACATCTCAGTAAACGATGCTATCCGCGGCAAGGTCGAAATGCCTCGAAACAATATGGATTTCGTTCTCCTCAAGAGTGACGGTATCCCGACATACCACTTTGCTCACGTCGTTGACGACCACCTTATGCGTTCTACTCACGTTATCCGCGGCGAGGAATGGCTCTCCTCACTTCCTATGCACGTTGAGCTCTTCAACGCTCTCGGCTGGCAGCAGCCTATCTACTGCCACACAGCTACCCTTATGAAGCTCGAGAACGGCGGAAAGCGCAAGCTCTCCAAGCGTAAGGATCCCGAGCTCGCACTCTCCTACTACCAGCAGGAGGGTATCAGCCCTGACGCTATATGGGAATTCCTCCTCACAGTCCTCAACTCCAACTTCGAGGAGTGGAGACTTGCAGATCCCGATGCTGACTATAAGGATTTCCCCTACTCGCTCTCAAAGATGTCAATTTCCGGAGCACTCGTTGACCTCGACAAGCTCCGTAATATCTCCAAGGACGTCATCGGCAGAATGCCGGCTGAAAAGATCATGGAAAGCTGGCTCGAATGGTGCGACGAGTACAACAAGGACTATGCTGATCTCATCAGAAAGTACCCCGAGCGCACTCTTGCCGCACTCAACGTCGGCAGAAACGCTGCAAAACCTCGTAAGGATCTCGAGACATGGAAACAGGCTTGCGACTTTATGAGCTTCTACTACGATGAGACCTTCAAGGTAACAGATGAAATGCCCGCTGAATGTGACGAAGCTACACGCAAGCAGTTCTTTGCTGAATACCTCGCTTCATACGACCACAATGATGACTCCGCAGCGTGGTTCGATAAGGTAAAGGCTCTCACAGACAAGCTCGGTTTTGCAGTAAAGCCCAAGGATTTCAAGAAAAATCCCGACCAGTTCAAGGGCAGTATCGTACACATCACAAATATGCTCCGTATAGCTCTCACAGGTCACGCAAACGCGCCTGACATCCACGAGGTCAGCCACGTTCTCGGTGAGGACATCGTAAGAGCAAGACTCGCAAAGTGGTGCTGAGTCCGATCGAAATACAACATCAAGGAAGGTTTTACTTATGGCTAAGAATAAAGATGGCAACAACGGCAAGCCATTCGAGATACCGCGTCCGGTCTTCCCGAAAAGAGCCGTAATAACAGGCGGTATGCCTTATGGCAACAAGGAGCTCCATTTCGGCCACGTTGGCGGAATGTTCGTTTTCGCTGACACATTCGCAAGATTTATGCGCGACCGTATTGGCAAGGAAAATGTTATCTTCGTCGGCGGCACAGACTGCTACGGCTCCCCTATCGCCGAGGGCTGGAGAGTCAAGGTCGAGAAGGGCGAATTCAGCGGAACTCTCGAAGAATTCGTTCAGCACAACCACGACAAACAGCAGGAAACTCTCGATGCTTACGGCATCTCGCCTAACCTCTTTGCAGCCTCCGGTCTCGGACGTTCAAAGGAGATACACGCAGAAGTGACCGACTGGTTCATCAGCTCACTTTACAAGAAAGGTCAGCTCAGCAAGATCTCGACTATGCAGTTCTTCGATGAAAAGGCAGGCGTGTTCCTCAACGGCAGACAGGTCGTTGGAAAGTGTCCTGTCGAGGGCTGTACATCTGAAAAGGGCTACGCAGACGAGTGTGACCTCGGTCATCAGTATATGCCCGAAAACCTCCTCAATCCGGTCAGCACACTCACCGGTGAGACTCCTACTATGAAGCCCGTCACCAACTGGTACTTCAAGCTCCGCGACTACGAGGAGCTTATGAAGGAATGGATCGAGGAGCTCAAGAAGCGCAAGGACATACGTCCGGTCGTATGGAAGACTATCGACGAATTCCTCAAGCCGCCGGTCATCTATGTAAAGCGCGAGTTTGAAGAGAAATACTTCTCGCTCAAGGACTCAATGCCCGCGCACGAATACCTCGAAGAGCCCAAGAAGCCTTCGTTCACGATACAATTCAGCAAGCTATCCGACTGCGACGAAGCCTGCCGCGTCCTCACACAGAACGGCATACGCTACCGTACAGGAAAGACTCTCGTTCCGTTCCGACTCACCGGAAACATCGAATGGGGCGTTCCTGCACCTGTTATGGACGGCGAGGAAGGTCTCACAGTATGGGTATGGCCCGAGTCACTCTGGGCTCCTATCTCTTTCACACAGACCTATCTCGAAAAGGTCGGCAAGGACCGCGAGCTCTGGAAGGATTACTGGTGCAGCAAGGACTCTACCGTTTATCAGTTCATCGGTCAGGACAACATCTATTTCTACGGCATCGCAGAGCCTGCAATGTGGATGGCTCAGCAGGCTTCAGAGACAAAGACCTCAACTCCGCCCGAGGGAGAGCTCCAGATGCCGGTGATCGTTGCAAATCACCACATTCTCTTCCTTGATAAGAAGGCTTCAAGCTCCGGCGCAGTAAAGCCTCCTATGGCTGAAGATTTGCTCAGTCACTACACGCCCGAGCAGCTCCGTATGCACTGGCTCGGACTCGGTCTCGGACAGCGTTCTGTCAGCTTTATGCCCAAGCCCTACAACCCTGACGCTAAGCCCGATGATGCTGATCCCGTTGTAAAGGACGGTCTGCTTCTCTCGAATGTTTACAACCGTATGATAAGAACTGCTTTCTATACAGCACAGAAAGAGCTCGACGGAATTATGCCTGACAACGCTCCCGAGGAGCAGTTCCTCGCTGACGCTAAAAAAGCTGTTCTCGACTACGAAAGACATATGTCAAAGTTTGCTTTCCACCAGTGTACCTACGTTCTCGACAGCTATATCAGAAACGGCAGTAAATATATGGCTAAGGCTCTCAACGGAGAATATCCGGACAAGGAACAGCTCAAGCAGGCGCTCGCAAACCTCTTCTATATGATCCGTATAGCCGGAGTTCTGCTTCATCCTATGGCTCCCTTCGGAACCGAAAAGCTCCGCGAGTATTTGCAGGTCGATGAAAGGATATGGTCTTGGGATACTATCCTTGAGCCCCTCACCTACTTCACAGGCAGCGGACACAAGCTCAAGTTCCTGCCCCCGAGAACCGACTTCTTCACACGTCACGAAAGTCAGTTCGCAGCCGATACAAACGAATGATAAAAAAGCCCGAAGACGTTCAGAACGCCTCCGGGCTTTTTCTTTACAGCGGAACTGCTGTTACTTTTTAAGAAGATTTTTCCTTGCTTCAGGGTTATTGTTGATTATCATTGCGAGATCGTCACAGTTCTCCATTTCCGGGCAGCTGCCGCAGGTATCGGCTCCCCTTTTCATTGCGCATTGTCTTATCGGACAAAGCGAGTCACAGTAGGGAGTTTTTGCACCGTTTACCCGGCAGCCCTCGCAGTTTATCATATCCGGAGTGATCGTTACTCCGTTGAGTTCCGACCATTTCTCCGCAATGCTTTTGCGCAGTCCGTCATCATTGTTCAGAGTTGCTGTACGAGCCTCACACTTTTCGCAGTCCAGACCGCAGTACGCAATAAGTTCCCTCATATCTTACCTCCTGTTATAACAAGTGCCTCCGTTATTTCCAGAGGCACTTATTTTTTCGGAAATCAGAAACCTCCGAAAGGATCGTTTCTGTTCTTCTTACCGGACTTAGCAGTCGGTTCTTCGTAACCGAAGATGTCATACTCGGTTGTAACCTCCTGCTTTTCCTTTTTAGGCTTGCGCACAGGCTCAATACCGTGCTCCTTGAGGTAATCGTCAGCAAGGTCGGAAGCTCCGCCCATATCCATCTGGAACACTGAATCGTATACAGCATCAGCCGATGACTGAGAGTAGTCTCCGGAGTCGCACTTGCTGTTTACCTGCTTGATATAGCGCTCTGTAAGGAACGAAAGGTACTTCTTCTGTATGCTTGAGTCGCTTACGCTTCCGTCATAGAGACGCTCAGCAGAAACGAGCTCCTGATCGCGAAGCTGCATAAATACAGTTGTTGCAGCAGAACGGTATATCGTCACAACGCTTATGGTTATGAGCGTACAAATTCCCATAGCCACGAGCTTGGCTGTTATGACCGTAGGAGACTGCTTTTCACGTTTTTCAGTTTCAGGCAGCCAGAGCGGCACTCTGTGTACCTCTTCTCCGCAAACGCGGCAGAAACGAGTGTCCTTTCCGACAACTCCTCCGCACTTGCGGCAGACCTTGTTTTTCTTGCTTCTTCTGTATGCAAAAATGCACTCAACGATCACGAATACTGTGAGAAGTATTCCGATGATAATTGCAGCAGCTGTCTTTGCAGCCTTGCCCTTGACCTTACCCTTGCCGTTCTTGCCGGCTGTGTAGGACTCATCGAACTTACCGTCGCCGTCGCTGTCCACATCAAGAACAGTCTTGCCGGAAGCCTTGGTGTTGGTGCTGATGATAGTGCCTTTGCTTATCGGTACATCGCTGAACGTTCTTACATCTGAATATTCTCCGTCCTCATCGGCAAAGCTGATAGAGTAGTCCATCGTACCCTCGCCGGTACCGTTGATGCATATCTCGTAATTTGTATCGTTATCGAGTCTGAGAACCTTTATCTCGTTATTCTCGCCCTCGAAGCCAAGTGAACCGAATGAAGCTCTTGTGCTTAGATCCTCGGGATCAGAGGAGAGTACCTCGCCGCTGCACTTTACTGTGACGTCAACCGGGCAGGCAATTCTTACTACAATGCTATACTTGCCGCCGACATTGTCTGCAAGGTCATTGAAGGCATAAGCCATATCCTCGCTGGTCTTAACGTTGTATGAGTAGCCGGGTGAAGCAATATCGTTCATCAGCTTCTGTGCTTCCTGGAGCTGTGTGCCGTCGAGTTTATGGAAGAAGCCGAGCGAATACATTATTACGCCCTTATCCTTGACCTCTGAAGCACGCTTCCTGATAGCAGAGTCATATTTTCCGTCCTCGCCGGTCGGACCTGTTTCAGGGTAACCGTCACTCATTACGAACATCAGCTTTCTGTCACTGTCTGTCTGCTCAAGAAGCTCGTAAGCCTTGTCAATACCGTCGTACATATTTGTACCGCCGTCAGCTCTCAGCTTCTGGATAGCGTCTACGAGCTCTGCCCTGTCACTGCACGATATTACAGCAGTATTTGCGTAATCGGAATAGGGCACGAGACTTATATCTACGCTGGGATTTTCAGTGAGAACGTAGTCCACGAACTTCACAGCAGCCTGAATGGTCTCGCTTATAGGAGTTCCTCTCATACTGCCCGATACATCGAGAACAAGAGCGACTGAACGCTTTAATGAACCAAATTTGGTCTTGAGGTTTTCAGATTTTTTGTACTCGCCAGCCTTGTTGTCAGGTGACTCCTTATTCACGATAAAGTCGCGTATCTCATACGTTACGCCGCCGTTACGGTCGGAAAGAGTCATAGTATATATACCGGGCTCGAGTCCGCCTAAATTAAACACTGGCTCGCTGAGATCATTGTCAATGACCTTTTCGCCGTCCGATGAACGGGAAACGGTCAGATGACACTCGCTGTACTTTTCGGAATTTGCATTGTATACGGTAAACTCTGCATCGCTTGAATATGCTGCACTGAATGTACGCGCATAACCGGAACGGCTTATACCTACAGCATCAAATGCATTGATGATGTTCATTATCTGACTGTCGTTAAGAGCATATTTATCAGGAACGTCCTTGTTGTCCCTCAGCTGCATAGCGATAGTCGTTATAAGATCACGGAACTGCTCATAGCTCATATCTGTTACGATAAAAGGTATCGCTGTATAGTAGAGATATGCGAGCTGTTCTGGTGTAATGGCTTCCTGATCGTTGTTCTTCTGCGTCATAAGGTAAGCAGAATGAGAAATGATCGTGCTGTCATGGAGAAGTTCCTCGTGTGTGAGACCTGTGCTCTTTCCGCAGGTATCCTCGATAGTTACAGCATTTCCGGACGCAGAGGGATTTTTCATAGAACGATACCCCTTGCTGTTGGGCTCACCTGTCTCCCAGTTGCAGGAGTTGCTGTGGTCACCGAAACCGCCGTCATCAAAGTCCTCGATAAGCTCAGCAAAAATATCTGCAAGTCCCTGCATATAAACGCTGTTATCAGCTATATCATAAGGCAGGATAGCCTTGACATACTCTCTTGCAATGTCATTTGCATCAGAACTGTCAATAAAAGCTAAAGCAGCTCTTCCGGGCTTGCTCTCGTCCTCAGATACAGATTCCTGATATCTTACTGTAAGTTCTTCCTCGGAAGATTCAGCTCTGAGATAAGTGCGCTGGTGTTCAGAAGCCTTATCGACCAGAATGTAGCAGTTCTCAAGGGAGGCTGCTCCAAGAATATTTCCAAAGAAACTCTCAACGCTTTTGATCTCGGACAGCAGCTCAACAGCTTTAGCATTGCTCTCCTTAGCTGACTGGAAGCCGTCATTTTCGTCAAATCCGGCATAAACATAGATGTTTTTTTCCTCGTCAAAAACGTCGCTTTCCTTTTCAGCTTTTTTCTTCTTTGGCTGTGCTTTTGTTGTAGTCTTTGTCTCAGTTTCGGTATCGCTCTCAGAAGCGTTCTCTGTCTGAGTTTCGGTCACAGTTTCAGACTGTGTTTCCGTTGAAGTTTCAGAGAGAGTCTCATCATCTGAGCTTGTTTCAGTTTCAGAGTCAGACTGTGTTTCAGACTCTTCGTCGGTCTCAGTCTCAGTTTCCTCTTCTGTCTCTTCCTCAGTTTCTTCTTCAACCGGTTCATACTTTCTGAACTGATAAGTTGAAAAATCACTGCTCTGCTTGCCGATACAGTTGAGCTTGTAAAGCACCTCACCGGTGTCAGCATCGGCTATGATATTCTGCACCGCATTGTCAGTGATCTTATCATACACAGTAAATGAATAGCTCATATGCGGCTTTTCATCTTTGTCGATAACTATCCATGAGCCGTTGTTGCGGATAGAGTATTCTTTGTCGTTATTCACCTGATATTCGGATTTAAGATACTTCGCTACTTCACCCTTGACATCATTTTCACTCATCTGAGCCTTCGGGATATAGTCCTCAGCAAACTTGAAATAGCTTCCGGCAATAGCAATGAGATTGCCCTTCTTATCGGCAATTACCTTCATATCGTGACCGAATACCGGATAGCCGTTCTTCATCTGACGCAGAGCGTATGTATCGAATATCTTGCCCTCATTGAGAAAACGCATCTTGAATTCATTCTGAGGGTCAATAATACCGTAATCGCCTTTGAGCGCACCAAGTGCAGCAATGGCACTGTCTGAATCAGTTATGACAATATCAGACTTGCCGCTGATACCTGCTGCTCTGTACGATATAACACCCTTGCCCTCAGCTTCTGCCTTAGCCTTTTTCTCAGCAATGGACTCCTCCTGAATAAGAAGCTGCTCCTCGGAGATCTCCTCGGCAGCCATAGTGTCCTTCGGCCCTTTGCCGAATATATTATATATACAGAATGCATCAATAATAGATGTTGCAGCAATGACTACGATCATAAGCCATGTAAGCATTCTGAGTCCGCCACGCTTCTTCTGCTTTTCAGAGGAAGCCTTGCTCTTTTCATTCTCTTGCATATTCACACCCACCATTCATATTTAAAAGGACGACTCTGCTGATAGAGCCGAGCCGTCCTTAGTTTTGTCAATGTAACAGTAATGGTCGATTACTTGCCGAAGCTGAAGCTCTTTGCAGGAGCCTTGGAGTCGTCGTCATTCTTGAGTGATGAAGCAACTACATAAGAACCTACGATAAAGATGAGAAGGAAGAGCATCCAGAAGATGAGTGTCCATGTAGGACCGCCCTTGACCTTTGTCTTCTCCATCTCATCCTTGAGCTTGCCCTTGAGATAGAATGCCTCAATGAAGAGGAAGAGTCTTCCGAAGAGAAGGAACACAGCAGATGCACCAAGGGAAAGAACTGCAAAGTTGTACTTCTTTGAAATATACATAAATGCCCAGCCTGCTAAACCAGCTACTGCGCCGATAGTTGCAACTACTTCGATGAACTTAACGAATTTTGTGAAGCCGTTATCAGCGATGCTGTCGTCCTCATCAGACTCATCACAAACTGCTGAGAATGAAGTTCTGCTCCAGTCGCTCCACTTCTGATACTTGTACTTTGTCTTCATAAACTCAGTATGGTAAGTACCGAAGATACCCATAATGATGTAGAATACCATTAATACGGGAATGATCTTCTTAAGATCAAACTTGATGTTTGCCTTGTCGAGAGCTCCGAGAGCACTCTTTCCGGCATTGCTGAACGGATTGGGAGCTGCTGCGGGAGCGGGTGCAGGTGCAG
The DNA here is from genome assembly GCA_902766595.1 of Ruminococcus flavefaciens. Taxonomy (GTDB): domain Bacteria; phylum Bacillota; class Clostridia; order Oscillospirales; family Ruminococcaceae; genus Ruminococcus; species Ruminococcus flavefaciens_U. Next base: position 57,522 of record CACXEJ010000072.1, read on the forward strand.
GTGCTGCTGCCTGAGCGGGAGCCTGAGCTGCTGCGTCGTTTGCTGCTCCGCAGTTGGGACAATGTGCTGCATTGTCAGGGATCTGTTTGCCACAATTCTTACAAAACATAATTTTTTCCTCACTTTTCTTTTATAATGTTTATACGTATGATTCCGGCTGAAAGCCTGCCGGAGCCGGCTATATTACAGCCGTGTGCCGGCTGGAATATGCGTTAAAGCGTCAATAATTCCTCTTGTTCCTTTTTCAGAGTTTTTACGGAGTATACCGCAGCAGCTGCTGCCGCAATGCAGACAGCCATCATAATAATAGGAACAGGACTGAACAGATATTTATAATCGGTAAAGTTTTCTTCCATATCAAATCTTTTGACCTGATCATAGAGTCTGTCGTTCTGCTTGATGCGGAAAAGAATATTGCATATATATCCGATGACCGGCAGGAGCGAAGAAACCGCTGCAAGTCTCAGAGAGATAATATTCTTTTTCACAAATACCATAACAGCAGCTACAATAGAAAGCAGCGCAGACAGCAGAACGACCACATAGTTGATTATGAATAAAGTCTTCAGGTAACTATCACCAAGAGCCTCAAAAAAATCGTCAGGTTTCATATAGTAGATCATAAAATAGTTGTTCAGTAGATCGCTGCTTACCTTATAATCAGAACGATAATTCTGGTAAGCATACGAATAACAGACCACACCAAACGCAAGAAACAGCGCGATTATGACTGTAAAGAACGGCATATACCCTAAAATGCTGCCCTTGTCATACTTGTCATTTATACTGATATGAAAAGCTTTGCTCGAAACTCTGAAACACATTCCTGCGACCAGGAGTTCGGCAATTATCAGCACGACCGCCGGCACACTGAACGCCAGTGACGAAGAAAGCCCTGATTCCGAGCGCTCGTGAATATAATATATGAAATTGGCTATATGAGCAAGCGGAATTATTAGAGCGCTCTTCCCGACGGAAGAAGCCGCTTTGTCATAATCCCTTTTCAGAAGCTGTATCAGTGCCAGCACCAGTAAAGCTGCCGAAAGTGCTGCTATTCCAATGTCTATATATGTAACTGCTTTGCTCCAATTATCGGTGGTATCCGAAAACTTTTCAGGACCGAGACCAATAAGAGCTTCAACGGCACTGTCCATTGACATCGAGATATACATCGTTCTGTCGCCTTTGTCGATTTTGACATAAGTAAGGCTGACTTTAAAAATACCGGATATAAGAAACATTACCGTCACTATCATAGTACATATCATAATGACACGTTCTTTTGTCTGGCTCAGCTGAACGGGAGAAAAGCCTCCCTCAAGCGGCTCTGACTGAACTTTTCCGCAGTTGAAGCAATAATCGCTTCCGTCCGGGAGCTCTGCGCCGCATCTGTTGCAATTCAATTTCAATCCCCCCTTTTCTGATATCAGGCTGTCTTTTCGAGCCTTATATCGTAAAGAGTTACGCTGCTGTAATCAACACCGCCTAGATACAGTGCTATCTCAGCGTTATCATCATCAGCAGAAGCTGTAAATTCTGCTTCAAACGGTGATCTCTCGCCGTTATTCACAAATCTGCCTGAATAGAACTCATTATCTCTTCCCCTGACAACGACTTTATTTCCGTCATCTGTGTCCTGCGAGGAAGTACACTTGAAGCTGAGTCTGTATCTGCTGCCTTTTTTTAGCTGTATACCGGAAATAACCGCCTGTACATCAGCATCCTTATCCCCGCCGCCGACGATATTCACCCAGAATGATCTGTCATAATCGGAGAAGTAAGTTGCGGCACTTGCACCGGAAGTCTCGCTGCAGCTGACACTGTATTCAGCCTCAGCAGCTGCATCAAGTCCGAGCTTATCCGACTCTATGCCCAATACACTGCATATCTTGTCAGCGAGCAGATAAGCGTTTTTCTGCTGAGTCACAGCAGAGGGATGCCAGTCAGCACCAAAGCCATCTGCCTGAGTCTGCGTAGGCGACTGATAGCTCATTATGCGCTCATCAGCTGTCTTTTTCTTATAACGGGAAATAGCCTCCTCTATCATAGGGTACATATCAGTGCAGCCCATAATGCCGATCGTGCATATGATATAGGAGTCGGGATTGTTCCTGCGGACAGTCTCAAGGAAGCTCTCATAAGCTTCTATGAATTCAGCACCGCGGTCCTCAGGAGATCTCTCAACATAAGTTGCGTCATTTGTACCGAGATTGATAACTACAACATCATTCTTCGTACTGCTGAAATCCCACGGCACGGAGTAGCTTTTGCCCGGACCTACATTCTCATACAGCGTCGGAACGAGACTGCTCTCATTCTTGTCACCGCTCGGAGTATATCCGGAAATAATACCGTGTCCACTGTAAGAAACGGCACTGTAATCCGCACCGAGCTTCTCTGCTGTGAGATAGGCATATGACTTCATAAAGTTCTCGGTAGTTGTTTTGAACGGTTCGTTCTGATCGGCAGCCTCAACACCATATGCGCAAGTGATCGAATCACCTATGAATTCGATGTTCAGTTCCTTTTTTTCAGTTGGTATGACAGGATGAGCCACTTCGGAAAGCGTGTTTATCCCGGAAATACCTACCGCACCGTTAGTTGCTTCGGAAAGATGTATGATCCTGACGTCGGCAATACGGTTCTTGTCACCGCTGAAGAGCGTGATCTCTTTCGATTTCTCGCCCATTGTGCCGTCAGCAACGATCTCACCGTCAACGATAACGGCATATCTTGCCTGATGTGATGTGCCGTTGTAGATACTGCCGTCACCGCAGAGAGTTACAGAAGCCGCTTTGGCATTTACCTTGAACTCCGCAGATGAACCGCTCTGAACGAGCCACATAACATCATTTTCATAAAGATTTCTGCCTATGTACCTGACGTTCTCTTCGGAAGCCTTACAGACACATTCTCTGAATACGCCCGAACCTACATAAGCTCTGCGCATAGAGATCATATCGTAAACATCAACACGTCCGTTTCCGTCAACGTCCTGACCGGCTTTTACCGGCTGAACACCAAGAAGTGAGCTTCGCATATCCCTGAGATCATCAATGCTGTACTTTTTATCAGCAGCACTTACAGACGAAGTCAGTGAAGTCGAGACGGCAGCTGCCGTAATCGCGGCAAATAACTTCTTCCTCAAGAACAAGCCCACCTTTCTGTTCAATGTACATACCACTATTATATATTATTTCTTTACTGCTGTCAAGCGATATTTAACAAAAGTCTTTATCAATTATTGCGATTTAGGCTCAATAAGCAAAAAGAGTGCGCTCTGGCACTCTTTTTTCATTCACTGCGTTATTGTACGGTCGATATGTTCGCAGCAGCGCACAAGCATATTCCATGTACCGCTGTCGACCTTTCCCGTCATCGGAAGTCCTACTCTCTTCTGAAAAAGCTTTACAGCATCTGCGGTCGCTGTGTTATAGTTTCCGCATATATCCACGCAAGGCGCGTTTTCGTAGTGTTCACCGATGTCGTTCAGCATTGCCTGAACTATATAGATGAGCTGTCCCTTGTCGCCGTTTCCTGCGACATATCTCGCAGAAGGGAAAACATTATACGGCTCCGGTGCAGAATCTATATTACTCCGGTAGACACGAACTATCTTGTTCCAAGTGGCTGTGTCTGTATTTCCCGTCTCCGGCAGTCCGTATTCCCTCTGAAACGCTCTTACAGCTATTGCTGTATCAGCTCCGTAAACGCCGTCCGGTATCACCTGCGGTATCTTGCTGTTAAACAGCGAAATAGCGTACAGATAGCGTTGGAGCTCATATATGTGCTGACGGCGCTGCTGACTTGTATATGCCATATTACTCCCCTCCTACTTATTCAGCCTCTATCGTATAGCCCGGCGACTGATAAGGTCTCTTGTCAAAGCCGTATTTCAGGTCTGAGTACACTCCGGCTATCCTGTCCCACGTCACTGCACCTACGATGCCTGTCGGATTTATGCCGAACTGCCGCTGAAAAGCCGTTACGGACTGCCTTGTTACAGGTCCGAAGTAGCCGGTGTTATTCACAGCCGGTATATCCGGATAAGTGGCACTTATCAGTGTCAGATACTCCTGTATCAGCTTCACTGAGTCGTTCTGGTCACCCTCGCGCAGAACGGTTCCCGGATAAAGCGCAACTGCCGTATATTTCGGAGGTACCGACTCAGCTATGCCCTGATAAGCCCTGTAAAGGTCGTTGCGCGTAGCACGGTCTACCTCCCCGGTCTGCGGAAGTCCGAAAACACGCTGGAAGGACTTAACAGAACGTTCAGTCTTTTCGCCGAAATATCCTGTTATCTCAACAGGCTCTACCGCAGCATAATAAGCTCCGATGACCGCAAGATAATACTGAAGCATACTCACCTCTATGCTCTGCATACCTATCTTCAAGTCCTCAGTGTAACGCTTTTCAACCTCATCGTAGCGCACTCCCTCGGAGTCAAGCTCGGCGATCCGCTTGACACTCGTGTAGATGTAGGTTATCCTGTACCAAGTCGATTCGTTCACTATGCCGGTGACCTCAAGTCCGAAAACCTCCTGAAACTTCCTGACGGCTGCCTCTGTTGCTGCATCAAAGATACCGTCAGCTGCCGGTATCTTGGGTATTGCCGGGTAGTTTCCGGATATTCTGTTCAAGTAGATCTGAAGCGAACGGACGTCGTTGCCTGCCGAACCGAATTGCAGGTCTATGCCCGGATAGGAGGGCATTGTCGTTCTGACAGGCGCGTTTTTAACAATGTCGATGTCGTCTCCGTAGTAATACTGCAAGATCTCATACGGGGTGAGTCCGCGGTTCGCAAGGTCAACAGTCCCCCATTGTGAAAGCCCCTCACAGGTAACAGTGGTTCCGTTGCAGAACGCTGTGAACAGCGGCTCTATCTTCCCCTGCCTCCTTACATAATCGTTGAAAAGCTCATCTACAAGATAGCTTATATTCTGGAAATACTCCCTGCCGTTGATAAACTTCTGATCGTACTGCGTGGTAGCTGTTATATCAAAATCATACCCCCTCGACCTGTACCACTCCGTGTAAATGCGGTTCAGTGCAAACGAGGTTATCGCATAAATATTTGCACGAAGCGCATTTTCAGGCCACGTCGGGAATATCTCGCTCGAAGCAACATTCTTGATGTAGGACGAAAATGCTACCGTTACATTCGGCGCGTCGGAGTCCGGTGTACCGAGGTGTACAGTTATTGTCTCGGGGATATATGGTGTTCCGCTAAGCATCTCTCGACCTCCTCAGGACGGCTGCCGGAGATCCGGTTCCTGATTGAAATAGGTCATAGTCTCATCGGAAGGATCCATAAACGCCGGAACAGGTATCATACTGAAATTCTGCACTGAGGTTATCCCGGAAAATACCGGAACATCTACACTTCTTGCATTGAAATAGCCCTTCGCTGTAACGCTCACGTCAAAGAGGTTATACGGTCTGCTGTCGGGCGACGGAGACTGTGACAGCCCCAGTGCAGGAACCGGCACCTCGAACCTCGGCGATGTGCCGTTCAGGTCAGTAACACCGGAAGCGAGTATCATACGATTTCCGCCTACTATCGCAGTTACAAGGACAGTCGCTCCGGCTATCGCCTCGGACTCCTCCCCGGCACGGACATTCACAAGTATATACCCCTTTGAAGTTCCGAGGCTCTCCTCCGAAACATACTCCGGCGGCTTTGAGTCCATATCATCGTACATATCCTCATCATCACCGAGATCAGTCAGATCAGGCTCCGGATAGCGTGAATTGTAGTCCTCCTCGACATCTTCAGGATTATCTTCATCCTCGTGAGGACCAAAAGCAGAGTCGTCCGGCGCATCAGCATCTACATCTTCTATATCCTCGGAAATACTGCTGTAATCATCACCGTTTCCCTCAGCAGTGACCGGCTCTGACGAGTGCTCCTCCGGCTCTGGGATCCTTCTGCCGTACATCGCCATCATCTCTCTTTTATATCGTTCAAGATCATTACTGTTCATTTCATACGCCTCCTTTTTCTGATTATATTCATCACAACGTCCGGATATTACAGAAAATGCTCTTTTCAGAGCCCTGTCCGCTATTGACATATAAAGGAATATGTTGTATAATCATTATGCGAGATATGACGTTAAGAAAGAATGATATATATGAAAAGGATAGTTACAATTCAGGATATTTCCTGCTTTGGCAAGTGTTCGCTGACAGTCGCCCTGCCTATAATATCGGTTATGGGCATCGAAACAGCTGTCATACCCACAGCAGTCCTCTCAACTCACACCGGAAAAGGCTTTTCAGGCTATACCTTCCGCGAACTGACCAGCGATATTCCGGATATTTCCAGACACTGGCAGTCTATGGATCTGAAATTCGATGCTATCTATACCGGCTATCTTGGTTCGGTAGAACAGGTGCAGATCGTTTCGGACTTCTTTGACAGCTTCGGCAGAGAGGACAATTTCATCGTCGTTGATCCGGTTCTCGGGGACGGCGGTTCACTGTATGCTGGTATGACTCAGGATTTTGTCACTGAGATGAGAAAGCTCTGCCGCAAGGCTGACTACATACTCCCGAATATGACCGAAGCTGCATTTCTGCTCGGTATCCCATATTCTCAGGAACACGACCAGAGCTCCGTTGAGAATATTCTCAGGCAGCTTGCCGCTCTCGGCTGTGCGACGCCTATTATTACCGGTGTACGCTTCGACAGCGAGTCTCAGGGCGCTGCTGCTTATGACTCGGCAAATGACAAATTCTACTACTCATTCAGCAAGAGCGTTGACAAGACCGTTCACGGTACCGGCGACATTTTTGCAAGCGTTTTCACAGGCGCTGTAACTCTTGGCAAAAGCCTTGAACGCTCCCTGAATATCGCCGTCAGATACACCTATGACTGTATCGAAGCCACCCTGCCGTGCTTTGACGAAATGTGGTACGGCACCTGCTTTGAAGCCTGTCTCGGCAATCTGATAACCTATCTGAACGAATAGCAATTATTAGCCGATTGTGACTTGTAACAAGTATTTCAACTATTTTCAGCAAATATCTGCCATTTAAAACAAAACTCCGGCAGAGTATTGACAAATATGCTGCAATAGTGTAATATAATAAGGTAACAATTGAATATCAATGAAACAATGGCGTTTCGATTGTACAAATATTTTTTACAGTCGAAATGCCTCTTTTTATATTTTCAAGGAGGATTTATTTATGTCAGAAAAACAGGAATCAAAGAATGTCGCTGACTTTTTCGGCTGTAACGTCTTCAACGACAAGGTTATGCGCGAAAGGCTTCCCAAGGACGTTTACAGAGCTGTCCGCAATACCAAGAAGCTCGGCTGTCCGCTCGCTCCCGAGATCGCAGGCGCTGTCGCTCACGCAATGAAGGAATGGGCTATCGAAAAGGGCGCTACTCATTATACACACTGGTTCCAGCCTATGACCGGCGTAACTGCCGAAAAGCACGACGCTTTCCTCAACCCGGCTGAAAGAGGCGGTATCCTCCTCGAATTCTCCGGCAAGGAGCTCGTAAAAGGCGAAGCTGACGCTTCTTCATTCCCGTCAGGCGGTCTGCGTTCCACCTTTGAGGCAAGAGGATATACAGCGTGGGATCCGACTTCAAACGCATTCGTCAAGGACGGTTCGCTCTATATACCTACCGCTTTCACATCATACACCGGTGAAACTCTCGACAAAAAGACTCCTCTGCTCCGTTCTATGGAGGTACTCAGCGAACAGGCTCTCCGTATCCTCCGTCTCTTCGGAAACACAACTGCAACAAGAGTTATCACTACTGTTGGTCCTGAACAGGAATACTTCCTCGTTGACAAGAAATACTACGAAGCCCGTGAGGATCTCGTTATAACCGGACGTACACTCTTTGGCGCAAAGCCCCCCAAGGGACAGGAGCTCGAGGATCATTACTACGGAAATATCAACCAGAGAGTTTCTGACTATATGAAGGATCTCGACGATGAGCTCTGGAAGCTCGGCATCTATGCCAAGACAAAGCACAACGAAGTTGCTCCGGCTCAGCACGAGCTCGCTCCCGTTTTCACTAACACAAACTTAGCTGCTGACCACAATCAGCTCACTATGGAAATGATGAAGAAGGTCGCTGCAAAGCACGGTCTTTACTGCCTCCTCCACGAAAAGCCTTTCGCAGGCGTAAACGGTTCAGGCAAGCACAACAACTGGTCTATGTCCTCAAACGACGGTCAGAACCTCCTCAACCCCGGCTCTGATCCCCAGAACAACCTCCAGTTCCTGACCTTCCTCTGCGCTATCATCAAGGGCGTTCACGAATACGCTCCGCTTCTCAGACTTTCCGCTGCTTCTGCCGGAAACGACCACAGACTCGGCGCAAATGAAGCTCCTCCGGCTATCGTGTCTATGTTCATCGGTACAGAGCTTCAGGGAGTTATCGACGCACTTGAAGTCGGCGAGAAGTACCGTTCAACAGACGACAAGACCTTCGAGATCGGCGTTGACGTTCTCCCCGATTTCCCGAAGGATACAACAGACCGCAACCGTACATCTCCCTTTGCTTTCACCGGAAACAAGTTCGAGTTCCGTATGCTCGGCTCTGCGGACTCAATTTCCTGCACAAACACTATCATAAATACTATCGTTGCCGAGGAACTCTGCCAGATAGCCGACGAACTCGAAGGCTCAAAGGACTTCAACAGCGACCTCAAGAAGCTGCTCGCAAAGATAATCAAGGAGCACAAGGCTATCATCTACAACGGCAACGGCTATTCCGACGAATGGCTCAACGAAGCTGTTAACGTAAGAAAGCTCCCCAACCTTGTTTCAACTCCTGATGCTCTCCCTGAGTACATCACTCCCAAGAGCATTGCACTTTTTGAGAAATTCAAGGTATATACCGAGGCTGAGCTGAAAGCGCGTACAGAGGTTCTCCTTGAGAATTACAGCAAGGTGCTCAACATCGAAGCTCTCACTATGCTTGAGCTCGTAAAGAAGAATATTCTTCCCGCTTGTATCAGATTTACAAAGGATCTCTGCGACACAGGCAACGCGAAGAAGGCTATGGGTATCGAACCCGAGGTCGAAAAGGAACTTGCCGGCAAGATCTCTGACCTAACAAAGGCTATCTACAAAGAAGCTGCTGTCCTTGAGGAAAAGGTCATCGCTGCTCAGGACAAGGAGGAAGGTCTCCAGATGGCTCGCTACTACCGCGACGAGGTATTCGCTCAGATGCAAACACTCCGCGCTATCGTTGACGAGACCGAGACAAATGTAAGCGAAGATTACTGGCCGCTCCCGTCCTACTCCAAGCTCCTCTTCACTGTCTGATAACGGATATATAAAAACTAAAAGCTCCCTGAACAGTTTAAGCTGTTCACGGGAGCTTTTTATGTCACTTTTTCTTTTTCGGTACAGGAAGTTCATCATACATAGCATTGAGAAGCTCGCTGAGGAACTGTTTATCGTCGATCTCATCTACCAGCAGCATCTCCTTTGCTCCTTCATAAGGGAGTTCGAGCGGAGCTTCAGGCATTAGCTTCCTTGCAGAGGCAGTTGGCTTAACAAGCAGCCTGTCGTCGTAGATACCTCCGACTATCTTCCCCTGATAATATAAGATATACTCCCCCATCATCGCGCGGTACGATATACCGCTCAGATCAGAAAGCTGTTCCAGCACGAAGCCGAGGTATTCTTTGGTCGAAGCCATATTCCCTCCCCTTTCAGATAAGTCCGAAGTGCCTGAGTGCATTTGCTATTCCGTCCTCCTCTATCGGAGTCGTGATATATGACACATACGGATATATTTTTTCTGCACCGCCCATTGCGATACTGTTAGGCACAGCCTGAAGCATAGGCAGATCGTTCATACTGTCACCGATCGCGTAGGCATTCTCGTAAGGGATACCGAGCTTTTTCAGTATAAGATCAATGGCAGTCGCCTTTGAAAAGCCGAGCGGCACGTTCTCATAAAAACCATGTCCGCGGTCGATTATCGAAAAGTATTTACCGACCTCTTTTTTGAAGAGCTCAAAATCACAGCCGTCGTTTACCCATATAACGAACTTGTCAAAAATAAAGCTGTCGTCCTCGACACGCCCTGTTATGTCAATTCCGCTCTCAACGAAGTTTTCGAGAAAGTCCCTGAGATCATCTGTGACCGGCGCTTTATCGTCAAAATAGTAGCCGTCTGTGTGCTCGTAGACCGGCGTAACTCCGCAGCGCCGCATAAGCTCTGCTATCTCACGGCAGAAGCTCTGTTCGAGCTTATTGTGAAGAAGAACTTCACCGCCGTACTCAATGTAAGTTCCGCAGCCGCATATACAGCCGTCGAAGCCGAGTCCACGGACTTTTTCGCTTATATTGAAAGCGGTCCTGCCGGAATTGATAAAGGTGAGATTGCCTTTTTTGCGCGTCTCACTGATAGCATATTTCGTGCTTTCAGGTAAAAGCATTCTTGCGTCTTCTGTGACGATAGTACCGTCAATATCGAAAAAAATGATAGAGGACATTTTTTCACTCCTATAAATTATCTGGCTTCTAATATTATAATACATTGTCAGCAATTTGTCAATCATCAGCTATTGCTTTATTTTCCGAGGTGTGGTATAATCTGTCTGTAAGGAAGTGATACTATGCTGCATATTTACACCGGAAACGGCAAGGGTAAGACCACTGCTGCCGTCGGACTTGCTGTCAGAGCTTGCGGTGCAGGGCTCAGGGTAGCTGTTTTCCAGTTCCTGAAAAACGGCAGCTCCTCCGAAATAAGCGTCCTCCGCAGTCTGCCGGGAATGACTGTTGAAACCTGCGAATGCTGCAATAAATTCGTTTTCCGTATGTCGGAGGAGGAAAAGTCTGCGGTCAAAAAAAGGCACAACGAAGAGTTATCTGCTGCTATTGAACTTGTCCGCTCCGGAAAGGCTGATATGCTGATAATGGACGAACTCATAGGTGCTTTTAATATGAAGCTCGTTGACGAAAATAACGCACTGCTCCTGACTGAGCTTGCCAAGGACTGTGAGATAGTCCTCACCGGCAGAGATCCCGATGAGCGCTTCATAGCTGCGGCTGATTATGTGAGTGAAATAGCTCCGGTACGCCACCCATATGAAAAAGGCATCACCGCCCGCAAGGGTATCGAATACTGAAAAAGCTCCCCACAGGGAGCTTTTTTCATTCAGCCTTAGTTTTCCTCATCTCTTCGATTATACGAAGATCATCAGCAGTCAGCTTTATATTTGCAACTATCTTCTTGCCCGCGGAAGTAGTGACGGTCACCTCGGCAACAGTTCCCTAGTCAGCAATAGTACCGGCTGCCTTTATGAATTGCGGCAGCTTCGGGTGATTTGCCTTGAATTTGTTCAGCAGAGTGAGATACTTTATTGCGCTCATAGGGTTCATATAATTCACCTCTAATCGTATTTACGAAAAAGGCTGCCGCAGACGCAGCAGCCTATAATTCTTACCTCTTGAGAAGAGTCTTTCCTGTCATTTCCTCAGGCTGGGGAACTTCCATAATATCGAGCATTGTAGGTGCAAGATCTGCAAGTACGCCGCCTTCAATAAGCTCGCCCTTTACACCGACTGCAATGAGCGGTACCTGATTTGTTGTGTGAGCTGTGAACGGACTTCCGTCAGGCTCCATCATCTTGTCAGCGTTACCGTGATCGGCTGTGATAAGAGCCGCGCCGCCCTTTGCAAGAATGGCATCGACCGTTCTGCCGACACACTCGTCAGTTGCCTCAACAGCCTTTACAGCTGCGTCGAAGATACCAGTGTGTCCGACCATATCGCAGTTAGCATAGTTGAGTATGATAACATCGTACTTATCAGCGTTGATAGCCTCAACAACTGCATCGCACACCTCATAAGCACTCATTTCGGGCTTGAGATCAAATGTAGGAACATCAGGTGACTTGATGAGGATACGATCCTCACCCTCGAACTGCTTCTCTTCGCCGCCGTTAAAGAAGAATGTAACGTGAGCATACTTCTGAGTCTCAGCGATACGGAGCTGAGTTTTGCCGAGCTTAGCGAGATACTCGCCCATAGTCATTGTGAGCTGCTCGGGAGGATATGCAACAGAAACGTTGGGCATAGTAGCGTCATACTGTGCCATACACACGAAGTTTACGGGGAAGAATCCGTTCTTTCTCTCAAATCCGCTGAACTCGGGATCAACGAATGAACGTGTGATCTGTCTTGCACGGTCAGGACGGAAGTTGAAGAAGAT
>CACXEJ010000073.1 GCA_902766595.1 Ruminococcus flavefaciens
CACACAGCAGAAGAAGTTCGGAACAGCTCAGGCTGCTCCCGCAGGCAAGGGACTCAAGGACGAATTCGCTAAGTACTTCCGTGTAGGTAATATCTTCAACAGAGGTACTATCTCCAACTCGACTATCCAGGCTATTATCCTCAAGGACCACAACGCTATCGAGTGCGAGAATGAGACAAAGCCCAGCGACACTATCGTTGCAAGCGGCTCTACTGACACCAACGTTAAGGTATCACTCAACAACTGTGCAGCTATCGCTGACTTCGCCCAGAAGAACGGACTCGGATTCCGCGGACATACCTTCGTATGGCACAGCCAGACTCCTTCATGGTTCTTCAAGCAGGGCTTTAACAACAGCGGTGCAACAGTAAGCACTTCCGTTATGGATCAGCGTATGGAAAGCTACATCAAGAATATGTTTGCAGCTTACAAGACTCAGTATCCCTCACTTGACCTCTATGCTTACGATGTTTGTAACGAGATCATCGACGACGGAACAGCTTCACAGGGCGGTGTCCGCAGCAACTCTCCGTGGGTTCAGGTCTACGGCAACAACTCCTTCGTTGAGAAGGCTTTCACTTATGCAAGAAAGTACGCTCCTTCGACCTGTAAGCTCTACTACAATGACTACAACGAGTTCGCTGATGCTAAGCAGAACTGCATTATAAATACTATCCTCAAGCCTCTCCAGGAGAAGAAGCTCATCGACGGTATGGGAATGCAGTCTCACCTCAACTGTGCTGCAAGCGGTGCATGGGGCGATACACAGTCCTACCTCAAGGCTATGGATAAGTACCTCAATCTCGGTCTCGATGTTCAGGTAACTGAGCTCGACCTCGCAAGAGAGGGAAATGCTTACTCAGAGCAGCAGCAGTCCGATAAGTATTGTGCTATCTTCAAGCACTGTATGGACTGGAACATCAATCACCCCGAAGGTCCTAACGTAACTCTCGTTCAGGTCTGGGGACCTACTGACAACAACTCTTGGGTACGCTATAAGGATAATAACACAAGTATCCCCAACTACCCGCTTCTTTACAATGAAAACTATCAGGCTAAGGCTGCTTATACAGCTGTGACAAAGCTCGTAAACGACAGCGACTGGGGCACAGGTCTTCCTTATACAGGTCCCGGAAGCAACGGATATGTTTATACTCCGCCCAAGCCCATTGAGCCCGATGAGAACGGCTACTACTTCCGCCACACATTCGAGGACGGAAGCAACGACTGGACCGGCAGAGGTGCTGCTTCTGTTGCTCAGAGCAGCAAGGCAAAGCAGCAGGGTTCCAACTCACTCTACTGCTCCGGCAGAACAGCTACATGGAACGGTGCTGAGTACCTTCTTCCTTCAAACGCTTTCAAGGCAGGCACAGCTTACAGCTTCTCTGTATACGCTATGACTAATGAGGGCGGTTCAACAAGCAACTTCAAGCTTACTCTCCAGTATGACGATGCTGACGGCAAGGCAGATTACAAGGAGATCGCTTCCGGCGAGGCTTCAAAGGGCGAGTGGATCCAGCTCGCTAACAAAAGCTACACTCTCCCCGCAGGCGGAAGCAACTTCTCTATCTACGTTGAGATAACTGACGAAGACAGCCTCATCGACTTCTATATCGACGATGCTATCGGTGCTGTTGACGGTACTGTTATCGGAAACGGTACAACTCCCCGTCCGACTGAGACAGCAAGCTCATCAGCTAATCCCACAGGACTTCCTTCAAATGTTCTTCTCGGCGACGCTAACTGCGATAAGCAGATCAACATCGCAGACGCAGTTCTCGTAATGCAGGTAGCTACAAATCCTGATAAGTACGGCGTTGGCAAGACAAGCTCAAGCATCTCCGAGCTCGGCGCTATCAACGGTGACGTTGACGGTGCTAAGGGACTCACAAACAGTGACGCTCTCCTTATCCAGAAGTATAAGCTCGGTCTCCAGGCTGAATTCGTTTCCCCCTATGCAGGCGAGATCACTAAGACAATTTCAAATGTAGTTACTCAGCAGACTACAACTAAAACAGTTACAACCGGATCTTACTCAGGTGACTTTATGAAGACTATCCAGCTCCAGAGCAACGCTCCTCAGGGCTTCGACCAGAAGGGCAGCGCAGACTACGGTACAATGGAAAAGGTCACATACTACTCAAAGGCTGCTAACGGCAACAAGAAGATGAACGTTATCCTCCCTCCCGGATATAACAAGAACGAAAAGTACCCTGTTCTCTACGCATTACACGGTATCGGCGGTACAGAGGATTCAATGCCCGGTATGGGTGTTCAGACAATGCTCGGAAACGCTATCGCTCAGAACCTCTGCCCCAAGATGATCATTGTATGCCCGGATATGCTTACAGGCCCCGGACAGAGAATGGGCTTCGATCAGCAGTCTATGAGATCATACGATAAGGTACGCGAGGACATCATCGAGTCAATTATGCCTTATATGGAAGAGCATTACTCCATAAAGACAGGCAGAGACAATACTGCTATCACCGGCTTCTCACTCGGTGGACGTGAAGCTCTCTACACTGGTGTTACAAAGTCCGAATACTTTGGCTACATCGGCGGCGCTTGTCCGGCTCCCGGAATATTCCCGACAACTGACAGATTTATGACACACGAGGGTTCACTCAAGAACGAGAGCGATTTCGTTCCTTCAACTAAGCCCTATATGCTCCTTATCTCAAGTGCAGGTGAGTCAGACGGTGTTGTTACAGGTTACCCTGAGGCTTATGACAAGGCTCTCACAAGCAACAACGTTCAGCATCTCTTCCAGACTATCCCCAATGCTGGTCACGATAACTCAACTGTTACACCTCACTTCTACAACTTCCTCAAGTACGTCTTCAAGGCAGCTTGAGTATAAGCAATAACAAAGGCGGATACCGAAAGGTATCCGCCTCATTTTGTCATAACGTGCTGTATTATTATATATTACGCGGGCGGCGGAATGCCGCCCCTACTGTTCGTGAATATTAAGTCGTGTTATGTAGGGGCGCATTCCGTGCGCCCGCTTTCTTGTTTTATAATCCCGTCTATGCACAAAAAAACAGCCCGAAGGCTGTTTTTATATCTGTATTATTTCCTCAAAAACGCGTCTGAGGAGAGTTATGTCTCCCTGAGCCGCTCTGATAGTCGCAATGCTGAGCATATCGCTGTCACAGCAGGCAAAGTCCGTATCGTGACCTGCATTCCGTACAAGCAGCGTGATGAACAGTCTCAGTGTGCGCCCGTTGCCCTCACGGAAAGGGTGGAGCATATTCAGCTCGTGATAGAGCTCCGCAAGCTCGTCCAGAAACCTGTCCGGAGACATTCCGCAGAGATAATCAAGCGACCTCAGCCGCTCAAATTTCAGTCTGCCGATAGTTTCGAGCTCATCGTGCTTACAGAAAACTGTCCCCTTTTTTGAAATATTGATAGTTCTCAGCTTGCCAGCCCAGTCATAGAGATCACTGAAAATAGTGAAGTGGAGACGCTTGTAAAACTCAAAGTCCACGTCCCTGAACTCCGTCTCCTGTTCAGCCTGAATACCGCGCAGCAGGGTTATCTGCTTCTCGGCGGTATCGAGCTCCGCCTGATCGCGTATGTCCAGCTTGTTGACGAGGACCGTCGTACCCGGATAGCAGTTCCAGCTGCACCCTTCAACTCTGTATACAGCCATTACTTACGTCTTGTACCGCTGACGAGCTTGTCCTTGAACTGCTGAAAAGTGAGTTCACCGCTCAGACATCTCTTAACGTTGTCTATCTCCTTTGCCGAAAAGCGGAAGCCTTCCATACTTACTGAGGCAAGCTGATTTTTCAGCGCCTTTTCGGTCGTAACATTCTGCATTGCTATCAGCTCCTTACAGATGATATTATAACCTATCCCGTCCGACTTGTCAAGAACAAATTTTCCGCGGGCAGAAGAACTCAGTTCTCAGCGGCTTTTTTGTCCCTGAGCATGAGATATCTTGCCATAAGTGCCATCAAGTCATACTTGCACATTTCCGGCATATGCTCCATAAGCTCCTTCTGGGGAACAAGGCAGGGATTTCTGCGCAGCCTGTCGCTGCGTTCACCGCAGCTCCAGCCGATAGAAGCCATATAGCAGCACCAGCGGCGGTGCTCAAGGGAAGCAATCTCATAGGCAAAGCGGTCTTTTTTGAGTCGCTCGAGGAGTTCCTCATCAGAGCAGTCCATACGCCAAGCATTGCCGGTGAACTGCATAAGAACGCCATTCTCCCCGATCAACTGCTCCAGCTTCTGACTGAGGTCTACACCGTATTCAGCAGCGAGTTCAGGGATTATCATATCCTTTACCTCGTCGTGATAAGCGGCAGCCTTGCTCGAAGAACGTCTGAAAAGCCGTATGCTGTTCCATTCTTTCTCAGGATCGGCAGTCTTCTTTTCAACGCTTCCGGTATCGTTCTCCGAAAGAATAGATATGTTATTGTAGATATGGTTGTAGTTCTTTGCGCGCTGGTCGATAGTACGGTTGATTATCATATCATGAGTGATTATACCGCTTCTGTCGTCGATGATCTCCACATCTGCGAGAGCATCGTCGTCGTTGGAGATATATTCTGCAAGGCGGCGGTCAGCGTCCATACGGATAAGCAATGGGATCGGGTTCTTTCCGCCCGTGAAAAATTCGCGGAGCTTTATCGCGCAGTCAACTGAAAGCTCGATATTCTCAAAGGTTATGACAGCATAGGTGTAGTGAAGTTCTTTGGTGCGTCTTGATACGATCGAGTAGAAGTCGCGGTGCTTAGCGTCAGCGCCGAAGAAATTGACAACGAGTCTGCCGTCAGCAGCAGCATCCTTCAAAGTCATAGAGTTCTCCGCAAAGTCAAAGGTATCCTCGCTGAACTGCTTCGTGAACTGCTGCATCTTGTTCTGTATATCGGTATCGAACACGTCTATGATGATGCTGTTCTGTTCGTGAACGATACCGAGGTTCATCGCCTGAATAACAGCCTGCTGTCCGAGCTGACCAAGTCCTGCCACGAGCAGATGAACGTGCTGGTCTCTGAGAGGTGTATCCGTTCCGATGTAATACTTATGCAGCGGAACGTCGCTGTACATCTTGTGTATCTGCATTTCAGGCAGACTGATTATTTCAAGGTCGTAGAATGTGTTCGTACCACCGGCGCGGTTATAGTATCTGGCGATGAGACGGTTTATGCCCTCCTCATCACAGCGGCAGGATATCTTCGTACCGCTCCTGAGTTTGATACGGCTGTCACTGTCGGCTTCGCTGAGCCTGAAAAGCTGGAGCAGAGAGAAGTTTCGTATTGATGACTCCTCAAAGAGGATTATGTTGGAAGCCATTGATGCGTACATCTTCTCCATTGCCTCGGCGAGCTCACTCTCACTGAGCTTGAGCACATCTATGATATGCACTGCAAAGCCCTCTTTATTCAGCTCGTAGACCTCTGCGTGATCGAATTCCTTTGTGCTGATGATATGTATGCGGGTATTTTTTCTGTCAGACTCCTTATTATTTCGGATAAGTGCCATAACATCGCTGTTGTAGCCGAAAATGAGGATATGATCGCTCTTCTTTCCCCTGCGTGTGCTCACCATAAAGCTGAGGACGCGCTCGAGGAACCTATACAGGAACGACACAGTACAGTAAGGCGCCGTGAAAACTGCTATGCAGTAAGCGTAGCCCACGGCGAGGTTCAGCGCACTCGGATCGTTGTTGATATAGGCAATAGTGTCCTTGAGAGAAATAGTCGCCTTGAAGCCGAAAGCGTTTATGCTGTTCTGGAGCACGAGAAGTATCCTGAAGAAAAGATCGTAGCTTTTATAGTATATGATACCCTGCAAAGCGGCTATTATGAATGAGATAACCGCAAGGATCAGAAGAAATCTGTGCGTTTTATGTTTCTTCATTTGTTATTCTCAGCCTCACCAAGTGCGGAAAGGTAGCTGCCCGCTCTGTCAACGAGCTGCTGTGCTGTATATATCGGAAAATAGCCAAAATGACCAAAATTCTCGTCGTGGGTAAATACGATGTCCTTTCCGGAGGGTGCAAATGCGAAATCTTCGATGACATAACGTATCTTGAAGCTGTCCCTATCGATGTAAAATGCAGTATCACCGTTCCACACAGCGTAAAAGTAACCGCTGTCCGCTGCCTGTAAAGCAGAGAGGCTGTCTGACTGCTCTGAGCTGTTTTTCCCGTTGACCGCGTCACTATTTCTGACAGAGCTGTTAAGGTCGATGACCTTGCCTGTAAGTCCGTACATATCCGCCTCATATAGCTTTGTATCGCGGCTGAGGACAATAAAACGGTCGTTTCCGATGCCGGCAGCCGCAGCTACCTCCTGATGTATGCCGTCCAGCTTTATCTCTGAGACGAGCTTGCCGGTCTCTGCGTCAAATACGAGGACTATCTTGTTCTTCATAAGAACTCCGACTGTCTTATCGTTTATGCTGAAAATGCGCAGTATCTTGCTGGCTTCCGACTGGTCAAAGCTGTGATCGGCTGCAACGCAGTTTCCGCTGTCAAAACTGTAAAACTCAAGCTGACTATCCGTTCCCTTTGAAGTGAGAACGGCTGCTCTGTCACCGGCTGCAGAGTACATACCCTGTATGTAATCCTTGCCGTCCTCAAATTTCACAGAAGTGACCGTTCCGTCCGGAGAGAGCTTTTTGAGCACGCAGCCAGAAGAAGTATCAAAGAAGAAGATACTGTCTCCCATAACGGTGTAATTCACATCGCTCCTGTCTGCGTCCTTGATCTCACTTACCTTTCCGCTCTCAAGGTCAATGAAGCAGAGCTTGCAGCCTGCATTATCAGCGTCCTTCAATGCTGCTGCGAGCTTGTCATCTGTCAGGAAATGTGCCCATAAAAGGTCAAAAGCGTCAATGTCACCGACCTTTGTATATTTGCCTGCGGCTGTGTCGCAGATGAAAAGTTCAGCGTTATTCGAGTCTTTTTTTCCGAATGCCGCAAGAGTCCTGCTTCCGTCACTGCTCACTGCATATGCAGCCTTGCACAAGCTGTCCTGCTCCGGAGCGATACCGGTGTAGTCAGCGTTATTTTCGCTGAACTGTATATAGGCAGTATTTGCATAATCAGCAGCTGTGACGTATTTTCCCCTGCTGTAACTGCAAAGCGCAAATGGCTCACCAAATTTCTGTATGCGGAGCGCGATGCGCTGAGGCTCCTTTGAGAAGTACGGCTTGAGGTTTATCGCGTATTCCTCACCGTTCTGTACGGTATACATAAAGAAGCCGGATCTGCTGAATGAAACGCTGTTGATCTTATTGTCAAGAATAACAGTGTCAATTATCTTTCCGTCATTGTATCCGACAAGGCTGTAACTCTTCTCGCCAACTATAACAATGACGTCCTGACTGCTTCCGAGCTCCTTAGCTTCGTACAGGAAAACTTTTCCGTCGGATGCCGAGCCGGACTGAATATCTGTGCTCCATACGGGCTCGCCGTTCTCCTTGTCAAAGCGGATGACCTTTGTGACAGCGTTGTTCACAGAGCTGTTTCTGATTATAGCTACCGGTTCACCGCCAAAGAAGCTGAGGCTCGGATGATAGATATTGCTCGCTGTTTCATCGGGAACAGTGTAGCCCCACTTCTTTTCCGGTTTGCCGTTATTTATCTCGTAGGCGATCATCATATTGGTCTCCGAGCCTGCAAGATAGCTTTTGAAAGTATAGAGGATATTGTCCCTGAAAGCCAGCACCTCGGTAGATGAGTCAAAGGTAAAGCTGTTTCCGCCGGCATCAGTGACATCTATGCTGTATTTTGTTTTGCCGTCATCAGTGTCAATGACGTCAAGCATTATTCTTGCCTTTACTGTATCAGTTTGTTTTGTGTACATTCTGAGCAGATACTTACCGTCGTAAATAAGCTTCTTGAAACTTATGCCGTCTGTTACGGCATCATTTTTCCAGATAGTTTTTCCATCAGCGCCGGCGAGTCTCCATACTGTTCCGGCAGCGTTGCTGACAAACACGTCTCCGCCTGTACCCGGTTCTTCATCGGTGACAGAATGAGCGTGGCTGTCGGTTATGTAGTCGAAGATAGTGCTCTCTGATCTGATAAGGCTGGACGCGAACTGCTTTATCGCAGTACCGGTCTTGTCGGTATCAGGTTCAATAACAGCGTTGAGATAATTCTGTTCAATACCCTCAGGAGCAGCAAATTCCGCATCATCAGGAGTTATCTTCTTTATGAGGGAACCGTCCTCTGCGTTCCAGAAATATATGCCGGAGGAGTCCTGCGAGACTATGCTCTTTCCGCCGCCCATAAACGAGAGCTTTTCAATGGAAAAATCGTGCTTCAGAGCGTACCGCGGACATATATTCTCCGATCTGAACACTCCCATTTCCTTCGACAGCGCAAACTGTGCCTCGGGTATCGCAGGCTTTTCGCCTTCCTTTGAGGGCAGAGCCTGCACAGCCTTTCTTATCGCGGGGATAAGGCTGTTATTATTGTAGAGGACCTCCGACTCAGCAGCAAGGTGCTCGGCATTTTCCACTACCAGCGCACTGTACTGCTTCTCGATCTCGCCGTACTGCTCCTCGATCTTATTGAACTGCTCTTCGATCTTGCCGTTTTTGTCCTCGATCTCGTTGTTTTTCTTCTTTATAGTTATCGCTGAGGCTGCACTGATAACTGTTATGACTGCAAGAACTGCAAATGCTGAACCGAGCAGCCTCATTCGGCGCTGAGCCTCACGCTTCTTTTCACGCTGATAGAGGTCGTCGAAATCGCAGCCGATAAGCGGTGCAGCTATGCGGAGGTATTCAGTGTTGAGTTTTTTCATCGAGTCCTTGAGAGTATCCGCCTTTATATTTGCTGCAAGGGGCTCTATCTCGACCTTGACGGTAGTTTCACTGCCGTTTTCGTCAACGGACTTCATATCTGTAAAACGCAGCAGCTCCGGGAAAGCCTTGTCCGGCTCACCGTCCACAAGGAGAGTTATGATATTATCGTTCGTATTGCCGTGGAGCTCGCGGAAGTGCATAAGCTCCTGCCTGCACCATTTTGACTCATTGTAGGCAGGCGAGCAGATTATTATAAGAAATTCCGAGTCCTCGATAGCGTTTCTGATGTCCTCGCTGAGGTCGCTGCTGGACTGGAGCTCCGAAACGTCACGGAAAATCCTCCACGTCTCCTTTTTTTCGGTAATATTTTTCGGAGGCTTGTAGCCCTCAAGGAGCTTCTGGAGCTTTTCGGCTGCCTGCATATCAGGCTCCAGATGACGGTAGCTTATAAATGCCTTGTACTTGTATTCTTTCATTAATTCCACCTCTTATAATAACTCTTTGCTGAGTATATTCATTGCTAAAGGAACTGCGCTCCCTGACTTCGTTCAGATCAACGACCTATCTATGCCATTACTGAGCACAAACTAATTATACTATTATAAAGGCTTCCTGTCAATACAGCGCGCATATTCCGTTATCATACAGAATTCTGCACAATTTCAGACTGTCATTTCTCACAAAACCTATTGACAATCACCGACACAATATTATATAATGAATATATACTATTCTGTACTTATACAAAAAGGAGTTTACTATGATAAAAGGGATTTTCAAACAGGCAGCGGCTGCGCTTACAGCTGCCGCACTGCTGCTTACAGCATCGGGACTTCCCTTTCCGGGTGCCCCGAACGCCGACGCTGCTGACTCAAGATCAAGAGTATCAGTTCACGATCCATCTGTCGTAAAGGACGGCAATACCTACTATGTTTTCGGCTCACACATCGACGCCGCCAAAACGACAGACCTCCAGAACTGGGATCGTTTCACCAACGGCTACACGACACCGAACAATGTCGAATTCGGCGACCTTTCAAAAAACCTCAAAAAAGCCTTCGACTGGGCTGGCGAGGATCTCGGTGACTGCGAGGGCAGCTTTGCGGTATGGGCTCCGGACGTCGTATGGGACAAGGACTACATAAACGCTGACGGTACAAAGGGCGCTTACCTGATGTACTTCTGCACCTCATCAACGTGGAACACATCCGTCATTGCATTTGCCACCGCAAAGAACATCGAAGGTCCCTACACCTTTGCAGACACGCTGATATACTCCGGCTTCACCTCAAACGACAGCTATGCAAAGAGTGCAACGAAGAACGTCAACCGCAAATACACCTCCACCAATATAGATGAGCTCATAGCTTCCGGTGAAGTAACGTTCAGCAATGACTGGTTCGCAAATTCAACCTACAACTACCGCTCATATCCGAACGCAATTGATCCGACTATCTACTACGACAAAAACGGCGATATGTATATGGTCTACGGCTCGTGGTCGGGAGGTATATTCACCCTGAAAATGGATCCCGCTACCGGAAAGTGCATACACCCCAAGTCCGGAAAGACCGAGGACGGCAGACTCATTGACAGCTACTTCGGAACAAAGCTCTCCGGCGGCTATCACAAATCCGGCGAGGGAGCTTTCATCGAATACTCTCCCGAAACAGACTACTACTACCTATGGGAGACCTACGGCGGTCTGACCTCCGAGGGCGGCTACAATATGCGTGTTTTCCGCTCCAAGAGCCCGACCGGTCCTTTCACCGATCCTGCCGGAAGATCCGGTATTATGAGCTCCTCCTCGAACCTCGACAGCACAGGTCTCAAGGTTATGGGCAACTATAAGTTCAGCTCGCTCGACAAGGCGTATATGGCTTGCGGACACAACTCCGTGCTCCGCGACGATGATGGTCAGTGGTACATCTTCTACCACGCCCGCTTTGACGACGGAACTGAGTACCACGAGGTAAGAGTTCACCAGATGTTCTTCAACGAGGACGACTGGCCTGTTGTCGCACCGTTCGAGTACAGCGGAGACAAGCCCTCAGACCGGTCTTACTTCGACAGTGACCTGACCGGCGACTATGAATTTATCAACCACGGCAATTCGACTGACGGCAAGATAATAAGCTCCCTGAAGATAACTCTCAATGCTGACCACACTATCTCCGGCGATGTTACCGGAACGTGGTCTGAAAGCACAAGCAGCCCCGAAGCGGTTTTCACGATCGGCAAGCAGCGCTATTCAGGAGTGTTCCAAGCTGCTGAGAACGAAAAGGGCGTCAAGGTTATGACCTTCACCGCGTCCGGCAGCAACAACCAGTCAATATGGGGCGCTCAGAATACAGCCTACACCGGAAATGAGGAACCCGGGATTTTCGACTATACTGACGATGAAACAGAAATGGTCATTGCTTCGGATACAGTTAAGCTGAGAAGTGCAGCCACTCGTCTGAGCGGCACCGACCTCATCAGCGGTATCCCCTACTACATCACAAATGCAAACAGCGGTCTCGCTATCGACCTCCCAAACGGCAAGCTCGATGAGCACGCCAATATACAGCAGTGGGACTTCAATATGCTGTGGGCACAGCAATGGAGGATAGTCTCAGTTGACGACGAGTGGTGCTGTATAGTTTCAATGGGCGACGAGAGAAAGTGCATATCAGTAGCGGAGGACTCCGCTGCTGACGGCGTGAACGTCGAGCTCCGCACCTATACCGGTGCAGACAGCCAACTCTTCAAAATAGTGAAAAGCGGCAGAAAGTACGGCATCGTTTCAAAATGCTCCGGCGGCAAGGGTGCGCTCGATGTATTCGAGTGGTCAACGGAAAACGGCGGCAACATCAATCAGTATGCCTACCACGAATATGACTGTCAGCGCTGGAACATTATCCCCGTTCACCCGACTGTAAAACCGGGGCTCTATACTATCAGGAACCTCAACAGCGGACTCTATATGAACAGAGGCATCAGCTCCGATCTCGTACAGAGCAGCCAGCCAACTGCGTGGAGAATACTTTTTGCCGGTGAAAATGACCTTGTCATAACCAAGGACACCAATTGGATAACCATACTTCCGACCGAGGTCTGCGTAGCAAACGGCAGCACGGAAAACGGTGCTGATGTAATTTTCGCAGGCGTAAGCGGCTCAAACGATCCTATGTTCAGGATCATTGGCAACAAGGACGGCTCTTACTCGATACTCACACATTGTTCGGATTACAATTCCTGCTTTGATGTCAGTGAGTCGAGCAAGGAAGAGGGCGCAAATATCTGCCAGTGGGAATACACCGTTGCTCCCAGCCAGAAGTTCATTCTCGAACCTGTCGTAAACTCAGACAAGGGCGATGTGAACGCTGACGGCGAAGTCAATATGGCTGACCTCGTTATGCTCCAGAACTTCCTGCTCGGAAGAGACGTTTCCCTCCCCTGCGGCAGCGGCGCTGACGTCTGCGAGGACGGTAAGATAAACGTTTTCGACCTTTGCCTGCTGAAGAGGATCATAGTCGGAAAGGAACTGATATGACTGAAATACAGCTTGTTCCGCTTGAACTGACCGACCGTGAGAGCTTTATCAGAGACAATCAGGAAGCCTTCAACTACGGTGCGCTGGAGGAATTCGGGCGGCGCGACGACCACTTCGAGGAGGACGGCGAGATAATCTCCCGTGACACGATAATACAAGCCATTGAAGCCGGCTCTGCGTACCGCATTATGCAGAACGGCAAACCGGTCGGCGGTGTTGTGATAAGAACTGAATATGACCGCGGAGAGCTTGAACTCCTCTTCGTCTCCCCTGCTGTTCACAGCAGGGGCATCGGCTATGCAGCGTGGTGCGCGGTAGAGGCTATGCACCCCGAGGTCACGGTCTGGGAAACTGTCACGCCCTATTTTGAGAAGCGCAATATCCACTTCTATGTAAACCGCTGCGGATTTCACATCGTGGAATTCTACAACGGGCATCACCGCGATCCGAATGAAGAGGACGGCGAAATGTCCGAAATGTTCGCCTTTCAGAAGCTCCTCCCCTCCACACCGGAGTCCGTACGCGAGCAGATAAAGCGCATAGCTTACTATGAGGACGTTATGCAGAGGGCTGAGAACGGCTCGGCGGAGCTGCTCAGGGAGCTGTCGGAATATTATGGCAGCGCCGCTTGGAAGCGCGACTTCGCCGCTGACGAAGCAGGACTCCTCCCGCAGAAGCTGAAACGCGGAGTTCTTTCCGAGGACGGCATCTATAACCTCCTTCATCAATAGAATATGACAACAACGGAGACTGCTTGCGGCAGTCTCCGTTGTTTTATGGTACAATAGTTTTATAATATTTCTCTATTTGACGAAGCCATCAAATGCGATCTTTAATAACATTAAATACTTTTTTCATAATTTACGCAAAATTTGCACATATCAAACAAAAATCCGCAATATATGAGGTGGATTTGTGATAATTTTAAGATTAATTTAAGGAATTATTATTATGATAATATAGACATTCAATGATGTATCAAATTTACAACAAGGAGGATGATAAAAATGAAACTCAAACGTATGCTTGCCTGTATGATGCTCCCCTGTGTTTTCGGAGCAGCTGCAGCAACAGCACCGGCTGCTTCAGCCGCTTCAAGGACGCCCTTGTACGGTGATGCCAACTGCGACGGTCAGGTCAACATAGCCGATGCCGTGTTCATCGTTCAGTCTCTCACAAACCCTGACAGGTACTCCATATCAGAGGAAGGTCAGGACAACGCTGACGTTCATGACAGAGGCGACGGCGTCACAAAGAGCGACGCTCTTATCATACAGCGCTACAAGCTCGGCATAGTAGAGAAGCTCCCATATTCCTACAAGAATAACACGGAGGTAACCACTTCAACTACTTCTGAAACAGTCACAACATACGACACTTCAACTACATCGACCACAGTTACCACCACAGCTACAACTGCTCCAGCTGAACCCTGCTACATTCACCTCAATAACAGCAATATCACAGTTGAGGGCAGCCACGCCACTGCCAGCGGCTCAAAGGTAGTTATCGACCACTCCGGAACATATATGATCGACGGAACTCTCAGCGACGGTCAGATCGAGATAAACGTTCCCGATGAAAAAGCCGATCCGGATACGGTAAAGCTGTTCCTCAGCGGTGTCAATATCACCGGCAGGAGCGCTCCGGCTATCTTGGTAAAGAATGCAGACAAGACCTCCCTTACCATTGCAGACGGCACTGAGAATACTATCTCAGATACGGAAAATGCGTACCCCGGAGATCTTTCAGATAACGCTGTTATCGAAGCCAAGGACGACATAACCTTCAAGGGCGACAAGGACGGCACAGGTGTTCTCACGATCAATGCGAACGTTCAGCCGGCTGTCTCCTGCAACAACGATATTAAGTTCACAGGCGGAAATATCAAGATAAACGCTCTCAATAAAACTGACGGCAACTGCGCTGTCAAGGGCAAGACCTCAGTTACTGTCAAGGGCGGAAAGCTCGAGATAACCGCTGAGGGCGACGGACTCAAGTCCTCAAAGGGCAAGGTAGACATCGAAGGCGGCGAGCTCATAATCAAGAGCAGCAAGGACGCTGTTCAGGCTGAGACCTCCCTCGTCATCTCCGGCGGTGACATCACAGCTTTCGGTGACAGAGGTCTGACCTCTGCAGGAACTATTGACATCACAGGCGGAAACCTCGTTGCAGCAGCTGCTGACAATCAGTGCGAGAACCTTACCTCTTCCACTCAGCCTGCAATGAAGCTCGACTTCACAAAGCAGTGGTCAAAGAACAATCCTATCACTGTTGCCGACGCTTCAAACAAGGCAGTTATCGACAAGAACGCTCTCAGAAAGTACAGATACGCTGTTGTATCTTCTCCGGATCTCAGCAGCGGCAGTGAATACAAGGTATTCGCAGGCGGCATAAAGATGAAGCACTCCTCCGGCAGCACATTCAAGACAGGCTCCCCTGCTTCATACACCGATGTCAACAACGATATGGACAAAAAAGAGCAGCTTTACGGCTCTCTGTTCGATCAGAGCAATGTCCACAGTGTTGAAATAAAAATGCCGGACAACGACTGGAAAACAATGCTCGCATCAGCCAAGGAAGAAAAATGGTATCCCTGCGATGTTGTTATCGACGGCGAGGAATTAAAGAACGTCGGCATCAGAACAAAGGGCAACAGTTCGCTGCTTATGGTGCAGAACGGCAAGTACAGCTTCCGCTTCAAGCTCGATAAGTACGACAAGTACACAAACTACCACGGACTTACTGAATTCTGTATCAACAATATGTACTCAGACAATTCCTGTATGAGAGACATTCTCTGCTACAACGCTATGTACGCTTTAGACGGCGTTGCACCGCTTTCGGCTCATTCGGACGTGTCCGTCAACGGCAAGCTGTACAGCTTCTATATGATCGCTGAACAGCCCGGCACTACTCTTGCTGAACGCTTCGCAATTGATGACGACTCCAACCTCTACAAGGCTACGGAGAGAAGTGAACAAGGCGGCGGAATGTTCGGCGGTGACGGAGACAGTTACAGCACATTCACACAGAAGATGCCTGTAAGCAACCTCGATCTCAAGTTCGGCAATGACGAACAGCTCAAGCACCTTGAAGAGCTCAAGACTGAGATCAACAAGCTCACGACCTCAAATTACAAGTTCATCGAGAATATTATGGACGTTCCCAGCTTCCTCAAGGGCTTTGCGGTAAACTCCGTAATGTGCAACTACGACAGCTACAACGGCTCTCTCGCCCATAACTACTACCTTATGTACACCGGCGGAAAGCACTACTTCGTCGGCTGGGACTACAACCTCTGTCTCGGCAACTTCACAGACGGTGCAAACGCTGTTAACTCCGATGTTAAAACAAGCCTCTATCAGGCAACTGTTGATAACCGTCCTTTTGCAAAGCTCCTTCAGATCCCTGAATACTACGATATGTACGTCGGCTACGTCAACGACATTATGAACCTCTACAAGGATCCTGAGAAGTATGTTGCAGACTACGCTGACAGGATACGCTCGCACGTTCAGGCTGATCCGCTTGCCGGATTTACTGTTGACCAGTTCAACAAGAGCGTTTCAAAGAGCGCTGAGGGACTTCAGATCGGCAACGGCGGCGGCTGGGGCGGCGGCTGGGGCGGCGGCTTCGGCGGTGGCTGGGGCGGCGGCTGGGGAGGCGGCGGAGGCGGCGGCTTCTTCGGAAGCGGCAATATCTCCGTAGTTGACTTCCTCATCAAGCGCTTTGAAGTTATCAATTCTTCACTCAGATCCTGAACAGATGAATAAAGCACAATGACATATTAATACAATATCCCCCTCATCATTTAAGGTGAGGGGGATAATTATTGTGCTATACTCAATTATCGTCAGTTCCGGGACAGATATGCATCAAAATCATCGACCGGCATCGGCTTGGCAAAGTAATACCCCTGAAACATAGTACATTTCATTTCAGCCAGCATACGGAACTGCTCTTCGGTCTCGACGCCTTCGGTCAGCGACATAATATCCAGATCATTCGAGAGTCTGATTATATTCCGGATTATCTTATGAGCACGGACCTCGTCCTCTGTCGAGCTTAAAAACTTCATATCAATTTTCAGGACGTCAACGGGCATATCCTTGAGCATATTCAGTGAGGAATAACCGCTGCCGAAATCGTCCATTTCAACTATGAAGCCTGCTGCTCTCAGGTCGCTGAGCACCTCCATACGTTCCTCGACATCGTTCATCATTACCGTCTCGGTTATCTCTATCCTGAGCTTTTTCGGGGCGATGCCAAACTCCCTGACGAGAGCCTTTATCTCAGAGGCAACGTCTATGATGAAGAAGTCCTTGGGCGAGATATTTACGGAAATAAACTTGTCTATGCCGCGTTTTTCCCAATCGGAGAGTATCTCGCAGGCGCAGCGCCACATATACCTGTCAACTTCAACGATCATTCCGTTCTTTTCAAAAACAGGTATGAACTTTCCCGGCGGCATAAAGCCGTCAACGGGGTTTATCCACCTTACGAGAGCTTCGGCGCCGACAGCTTTTCCGGAGATATCAACTATCGGCTGGAGGTACGGAGTAAGCTGTCTCTCCTTTATAGCCTCGCTGAGCTGAGCCGAAATGTGCTGTTCCCAAAGTAGCTTCTGGCGAATATCGTCATTGTAGAAGACGATATGGTTTTTGTACTCATCAACAATAGTCGAAAGTGAGAGCTGTGCGCGGTCAAACATAACCTGAACGTCATCGTCGTCCTCAGTGACCTTGTAAATTCCGAGATGAACGAGTATATGGTACTCGAAATTGCTGTCAGATACATAAAAGCCTGAAAGCATCTCGTCTATCTCTTTGGCATTGAACTCGCTTTCAGGCACAAGGAGTCCGAAGTTGACGCCGGAAAGCCTTCCGTAGAGCCATTTATCGGAAGCATTGCTTCGTATCCAGTCTGCGAGTATCCTTATAGCGTGATCTCCGAATGCCTTTCCGAAAAGGTCGTTGACTATCTTGAAATTCTTGATCTCAAGGAAAATAAGGAGGGACTTTTCAGAGAGATTGTTGCCGAGTCTTTCGCCGATGCGCTCATAGAGGTATTCGCAGGTGTAAAGTCCGGTGAGACTGTCGTGGATAGCGTTGTAGATATCGCGCTTCATCCTCAGCTGTTCCTCAGTATTGTCGCGTATTCTGAGCACATAGCCGGTAACAGCTTCGCCCTCATCGCTGACTATGCGGTTTTCGATGTTATAATAGCGCGTCTCGCCGCCGGAAGGCAGTACCCTGTTCTGCGTATATGCTTTGCTGCTGCTCAGATCGCCGAAGATATTTATCAGGCGTTCATTGACAAGGTCAAACTCCTGAATATCTATGCTGATGAACCTCATTCCTTCCTCATTTGCCCACAGACACTTCTTGTTGGGATCGAATATATAGAGCGCTTCAGGCATATCCTCAACAACATCTGTAAGCATACGGTCAAGCAGCCTGAGCGGGCGGTATATCAGTGAGAAATAGAATATACATATTCCGAATGCTCCGTAGCCTATCATCGAGGTGTTGACAGGAATTCTCGACACTACATAGATCGACTGCCACAGCATTACTATGAGCATAATTATCAGTATCACTGCATATCGCCCTCTGTAAACCTTCGGCATCTTTATCGTCATAACCGTGAATATCGCAATAATAGACGCAAGTACAGCGTAGATAAGAAATCTGTGCAGAGTGAGTCCGATACGCGGAGTGAAGTTATAATATTTAAGGTTATCAACTTCAAGCTCATCAATAAGAAAAACGTGGTCTGTGAAGTTATTTAGCAGGATCTGTATTATATCAATGCCAAACAAGACATAGAGTATCTTGGGCTCTTTATGCCTGACTTCACCGGTCCTGCAATACGCCTTCGCAAAATACATAAGTGCAACGATAAGGAAATCAACACCGGTAAAATACAGATAATAGCCAATTGTTGAATATGTTTCATTTTCAGAGATGATAATGATAAAATTGCCGATAACCGGTATGAGCAGCGAAGCGCAGAGCAGCATTACCGAATTGCTTATCCTTTGTTTTGAGCGCTTTGCCGATATGGCGCAGACCGTCAGCGCACATATCAGGATAATGTAAATTATCGCAATATTATTCCTCATACATATCACCACCTATCAAACGAAACATTTAAGATAAGATCAGTAGTATATGTTATATTATACAATAAAATCATAGATTTGTCAATGTAAAATATCAAAAAACACTTGATTTTTAATAAGAATCAGCACTTTTTAGGGATAAGAAAAACGTATATCGCTATCACAGAAGCATCAGACATACCTTCTGCATTTTTAAGGCTGGAACGATTAGGTCATAAGAGAAATAACGCTTGACAAGCACAGGTATTGCCTGTATAATAGGCATATAGATCATACGCTGAAAATCATCATTTCACTTGAAAGAGAGGGGGTCATTGTGAAAATGAGACTTAGATTTACCGCAGCGGTACTTGCAGGCACTCTTACTGCCTCTGCACTCCCGTCTGTGGAGAGAAAAACTGCCTGTGCAGCCGAACCTGCCGTGCTTATAAACGAGGTCTGCTCACAGAACAAATCCTGCCTTGCCGACAGCTACGGCGTCTATTCCGACTGGATAGAGCTGTATAATCCGGGCAGCTCTGCTGTTGACCTGTCGGGATATGGCTTGTCCGACAATACAGAAAAGCCGTTGCTTTTCACTTTTCCGGCAGGCACGACTATCAAAGCCGGAGAGCATCTGATAGTTTTTGCTTCAAAGCAGGAGTCCAAAGGAAATGAGCTGCACACGGGATTTTCGCTCAGCAAGAACGGCGATACCGTTGTACTGTCAGGTCCTGACGGAAAGGTGCTCCAGAAGGTCGATCTGCCCACGCTCGGAAACGACGTTACCTACGGCAGAACACCCGACGGCGGTGATACCTTTGAGATAATGGCTCCGACTCCTGCAAAAGCAAACTCCGTGACAGTATCAGCACCTACTTTTTCATCGCCTTCCGGCTTCTACGGGACCGACTTCGCGCTGACGCTTTCCGCCGGAAAGGGCGATACTATCTACTATACGACCGACGGGAGCGATCCGCTGACATCATCGACAGCGCAGGTGTACACATCTGCGATCACGGTCAAGGACAGGACAAGCGAGCCGAATATTTACAGCAGCTATGCTGAGGACGAGAATTCTGCCGTTTCCATAGCAAGAGGAACAGGCTACAAAAAGCCGCCCTTCAACCTTGACAAAGCAACTGTTGTCCGGGCTGCTGCAAAGAATTCCGACGGAACTTTCAGCAAGACCGCAAGTCAGACCTACTTCGTCACAACCGGAGATCTCGCTCAGTACAAGAATATGACAGTCGTTTCGCTCGTGACCGATCCCGACAATCTCTTCGATCCCGACAAGGGCATTTACGTCACCGGAAATAAATTCCTCAACTGGAAGAAAAGCTCTTCGTTCGATCCATCAAAGAGCGTGTGGGACACAGATAACATCACAAATTATTTCTCGCACGGCAGAGAGTGGGAACGCGAGGCGACTATTACCGTTTTCCGAAGCGGCGAGAACATCATCGAGCAGAATATGGGTATCCGTACAAAAGGCGCTTCCACGAGGAACTGTCCTCAGAAGAGCTTCCACCTGTATGCAAGAAGCGACTATGGTGCTTCAAAGCTCGAATACCCGATAATTCCCGGCAACTATGACTGGCAGGGCAGGCTCATCGACAAATATGACTCTATCTCGCTCAGAAGTGTTGATGCGGAAGGACGTCTCCGTGACGGCTTTGCTCAGAAGCTCGTTGCCGGCAGAGAAAACCTCACAACTCAGGATATGCAGAGCTGTGTTGTTTTCCTGAACGGCGAATACTGGGGACTCTACGAGATAATAGAGAAACTGTCCGACGACTTTATCGAGTCCAACTACGGCATCGACAAGAAAAATGTCTCAATGATAAAGAACGGCGAGCTCGAAGAGGGTACACAGCAGGAATATGACAGTTTTATGAGCTTTGCTGACAAATATGCCAAGCTCGATCTCACTAATGATGCAAACTACAAGGCGGTCTGCGACACAATTGATATCGACAGCTTTATCGACCACTATGCAGCCGGCATTTATCTCGGAACTTACGACTGGCCTAACTACAACTACGCTATGTGGCGCAATACCGGTGCTGCCATTGAGGGCAACCCTTACAGCGACGGCAAATGGCGCTTCATCTCATTCGACTATGACTACACAATGGGTAAGACCTATGCGGATTTCGGCGGAGTCGAGGGCTATGCCTATGACAGCTTCCGCCATATGGAATTCGTTGACAACGGAGGTAAATACGTTCCGACCAACCTGTTTATCAATCTGCTGAAAAACAAGGATTTCCGCAATAAATTCGTAAATGTCTACTGTGATTATGCAAACGAGGTGCTCACCCCGGAAAAAGCAAACGCGATGATAGACGTTTACAGCAGGGACTACACCGAGGCTGTGGCGCAGACGACGACGCGCTGGTGGGGCTTCTTCGGCGGTTCAAAGGAGAGCAATCTCAGCTACAACCGCGGTGAGTACAAGAATAATACTCTGCCGCAGATACAGACATTTTTCCGTGAGCGAAAGAAATATACAATTGAGGATATGCAGCAATATCTCAGGCTTTCCTCCTCAATGCAGAAGATAACGCTCAAGACCTCCGGTAACGGAAAAATACAGATAAACTCCATTATTCCGGATACCTCAGGCGGCTGGAGCGGCGAGTATTCGGCAGACTGTCCCGTTACACTGACTGCCCTTCCTGATGACGGTGCGCAGTTCACAGGCTGGAGCGGAGATGTTTCCGGCAGCGAAACGACTATTACTGTTACGCTTAAAGAAGCTATGTCCATTACAGCTGAATTCGGCGAGAAAAAGGCAGTTATGGGCGACGCTAACTGCGACGGTCAGATAAACATCGCGGACGCTGTTCTCGTAATGCAGGTAGCAACAAATCCCGACAAGTACGCTCAGGGCAAGTCGGAAGTCAGCATAAAGCCTCAGGGTGCGATAAACGCTGATGTTGACGGTGACAGGCAGATAACCAACAGCGATGCCCTCCTCATTCAGAAATACAAGCTCGGACTTATCACTTCCTTCGATAAGTGATAGGACGGCTATAACGAAAAACTCCCCATTTAAGGGGAGTTTTTTTCGCAGTTTTAAGCGTTTTTTCGCTTTACACTTCCTCGTTATTATATATCTTTGTCAGAAAATCCTCTAAATTATCGGCAACAACATCTATAGAATTAAGCAGGCTTGGAAGATCCACAAGAGATCTGCTTAACATTATCGATGTGCTTCATCAGAAAAAAGTAACACTCGTGAGCAGTAAAGAAAACATAGACACCAATACTCCGCAAGGAAGATTCGTTCTGTCTATATTCGCTGC
>CACXEJ010000074.1 GCA_902766595.1 Ruminococcus flavefaciens
CTGCCGCACGATGTGAGTGCAAGAGCGGCGAGCAGTGAAACTGCGATGATAGTTTTTTTCATAATTTACCTCTTATATCAAAACCGGGCAGCCTTGACTGCCCGATATTTTTTATCTTACTTGATAGAGCCTATTGCCTTCTGAGCGTGCTCAACGTAGAGCTTTCTGATCACCTCGTTTTCACCGAGACCTCTTATCAGGCACTTGACTTCATAACCCTCAGCCTCGAAAACAGACTTCCATGAGTTCTCATCGTCGCCAGCCATATCGTTGTTTGCGTGGTCGCCTGCAACTACCATAAGCGGCTCAAGAACTACCTTTTCGTATCCGCCGGCCTTTACCTTTGCAAGCACGTCCTCAACGGAGGGCTCAGCCTCAACTGTACCTACAAAATAATTCTTGTGACCGTCAGTTGTGAGGAGGTCCTGCATCTTTGCATAAACGGCGTTGGACTCTGCCTCAGTACCGTGTCCCATAAAGCAGATAGCGGTCTTTCCGTCATCGTATTCCTTAGTCCAGTCAACGATAGCGTTCTCAACACGTTTGAAATCGTCATCGCTTGTGAGGAGCGGTTCACCGATAGCGACCTTCTCAAAAGCATCGGAATAGGTTGCGATCTCAGCCTTGACATCGTTGTATTCAAGACCGTTCATAAGGTGTGTGGGCTGAACGACGAGGTTCTTTACCTTATTGGCAACCGCTCTGTCGAGCGCTTCCTTAACATCGTCTATATGTATCTTGTCGCGGCGCTCAACGTGGTCAATGATGATATTTGCAGTGAAGCCGCGGCGCACTGAATAGTCAGAGAAAGCGTCCTCAAGAGACTGCTCGATAGCGCCGATAGTAAGACGGCGGCTGTCGTTGTAGCTTGTACCGAAGCTCAGCACGAGAAGCTCGTTGTCGCCGATATTGTCCTCGTTGCGTACCTTGTCAAGTGAAGCATCGCCGGTCTCGTAGTTTTCTTCCTCTTCTTCCTCTGCTTCAGATGAATCTTCGCCGGAAGCAGTTTCGGTCGAAGCGGCGTTTGTTTCTGAAGCTGTTGTGTTCTCGGAAACTGTTTCTGTCTCGGAAGCAGCCTCGCTTGAAGCCTCAGTAGAAGCAGCAGTTGTTGCAGCCTTCTTGCTCTCGGAGGAGCTGTCGGAGCTTCCGCAGGCTGTGAACGAAGCAGTTACCACTGCAAGTCCCATTAAGAGTGCGATTGTTTTTTTCATAATGATCTTCCTTTCTGAGAAAGGCTTGACCGCATAACAAAAAAGCCTCTGCGCAGGCAGAAGGCATTGCAGACAGACTCTCTCAGAGAGCCTGCATAACAGTACGATCAATACCTCGTGACCTTGACCTTTCGGTCGTGTACCAGCAAAACGGCAGGTTTCCTGACTTATGCATCATCACAGTATGCTGCCTTCCCGATCGCTCAGTGGCGTATTGGCATACTGCTCCGCAATTACAGTGACGAGATCGTGCAGGAATTTCACCTGCTTCCCTTTTACCCTCCTGCAACAGCAAAGCTGTCGGAGGCACCGCTTGCTTATTTTAATTTTGATTGTCTTATGACATTACCTATTATAGCACCGCTGCCGACAAATTGCAAGCAAAGACGACATTTTATACGTTAGCAACAATCGTCCTTCACTTTTTGAAGCCTTTTTTGTCGTCAAGCATATAAAGCAGGGCATTGCATATCGCCGCCGCAACATTACTGCCGCCTTTGCGTCCTCTTGCGACTATGCACGGAACTCCGCTGCCGATGAGCATTTCCTTAGACTGGACAACGTTCACAAAACCGACCGGTGCTCCGATAACGAGCTCCGGAATGAAGCTGCCAGCGGAAATATGGTCACAGAGCCGTACAAGGGCAGTCGGAGCGTTGCCGACAGCATATATGACAGGTCTGCCGAGCTCTGCCGCTTTATCCACCGAAGCCGCCGCCCTTGTAGTGCCGTTTGCCTTTGCGGTCTGAGCAATGTCCTCGTCCGCCATAAAGCACACACATTCGCAGCCGTGACGGGCAAGTGCCGCCTTGTTGATGCCGGCTTTAGCCATATTCGTGTCAGTGACGATGAGAGCTCCTTTTTCAAGAGCTGCAAAAGCAAGCTCTATGACATTCTCCGAAAAATAGAGATTTTCAGCATAGTCAAAGTCAGCAGTAGTGTGTATTGCGCGAATGACTACGGGCTTTATCTCCGGCGGTATCTCGGTTTTAAGCTCGCTCCCGATTATTTCAAAACTGCGCTTTTCGATGTCCGCCGGCAGCACATATTCTAACTTCATACGCCCTCCTCTATGATACGGTAGATCAGCTCCATATCAAGATTTTTTCTCACGTTGTCAGCAAGCAGATCAAGCTGAGAATTACGGTATTCGCGCCTGTCAATGCAAGCTCCGATGTATGTAAGTTCCTTGCGGCTGTACAAAGCCCTGATTAGTCTGCCGGAAACGTCAGCGCTGTCAAAAATACCGTGAATGTAACAGCCGGCAGCATTGCCGCAAAACTCGCCGCCGCAGGTCGTGAGTGGAGTAGCATTACTGTCAGTGATGCCCATATGCACCTCATAGCCATAGAACTCCGCACCCGAAAGGCACGAGAATGATCCACTTATATCGCCGAATTTTCCGCATACCTGAGTCTGCCTTTTCTCATTGCTGAACACGGTTTCGCAGCCGAGCAGACCAAGTCCCTCAACGCTTCCGCCGCACTCGCTGCCCTCCGGATCGGAGATAGTCTGCCCCATTATCTGGTAGCCGCCGCATATCCCGAACACCGGAGTTCCGCTGCTGTGCAGCCTTTTTACAGCCTCTGCGAGACCGTTCTCCGCGAGCCATTTCATATCAGCGATAGTGCTCTTGGTTCCGGGGATCATCAGCATATCAGGCTGACCGAGTTCGCTTGCCTTTGAAACAAACCTGACCGAAACGCCGCTGTATTGCCTGAAAACGTCAAAGTCCGTGAAGTTCGATATTTTAGGCAGACGAATAACGGCAATGTCTATAACTCCGTCAGCAGACCTCGCATTCAGCTTTTCGGAGAGACTGTCCTCGTCTTCAATGTCGCAGTTGATGTAGGGGACAACTCCTGCAACTGTATTGCCGGAACGTTTCTCCAGTATGTCGATACCGTCCTGAAACAGCGAAATATCGCCGCGAAACTTGTTCACGACAAGCCCTTTTACGAGTTCGTTTTCTCTCTTTTCAAGAAGCTGCAAAGTACCGATGAGCTGTGCAAAAACTCCGCCGCGGTCGATGTCTCCGACAAGAAGCACCGGCGATTTTACGAGCTTAGCAAGCCCCATATTCACGATGTCGTCGGCTTTGAGATTGAGCTCGACCGGACTGCCTGCGCCCTCGATAACGATAATGTCGCGCTGACTCGCGAGCGCTTCGTAGGCGGTCATTATATCGGGGATAAGCTCCTTTTTGTGCCGAAAATAGTCCGCTGCGCGCATATTTCCGCGGACTTTTCCGTTGACTATGACCTGCGAGCCGACATCGGTCGTGGGTTTGAGAAGTATCGGATTTATCAGCGCGGAAGGGGAGATGCCGGCAGCCTCTGCCTGCAAAGCCTGTGCCCTTCCTATCTCAGCGCCGTCGGGGGTGATGAACGAATTCAGCGCCATATTCTGCGATTTGAAGGGGGCGACCGAGTAGCCGTCCTGCCGGAAGATCCTGCAAAGCGCCGCCGTGAGGAAGCTCTTTCCGACATTTGACATCGTGCCTTGAAGCATTATATTTTTAGCCATTTATGCACCTCCTGAGAGTGGAAATAAGCTGTTCATTTTCGCTGTGAGTGCGGACTGCAATGCGGCAGAAGCCCTCCGTCAGTCCGCTGAAATTACGGCAGTCACGGATAAGAATTCCCTCCGCGAGCAGTTTTTCACAAAGCCCCGGTACGCTCCTGAAAAGCAGGAAATTCGCCGCTCCGCTGTAAACTTTCACGCCGAGATTGCTCAGTTCTGCCGCAAGATATTGCCGTTCAGCTTTGATGTACTCCCGCGTCTCGCGGACGTATTCCTCTTCGTCAAGAGCTGCGATACCGGCTGTCTGAGCGAGCGATGAAACGCTCCAGAACTGACCGCTATTTTGTATTATTTCAGCTGTTGCAGCATCGCCGCATACCGCGTAACCAAGGCGTATTCCCGGCATAGCATACAGCTTCGTGAAGGCTTTCAGTATGATAATGCCGCTGCTCAGAAAATTCAGCAGACTGTACTTTTCGCCGCACTCAGCAAAGCCCAGAAAACACTCATCGCAGACAAGGACAATACCGTTTTCACTGCACTTCCGCGCCAGTGTTTTTAGTATTTCCGGAGCAATGAGATGTCCTGTGGGATTATTCGGATTGCACACGAAGCAGATGTCAAAGCTGCTGTCGAGTGCTTCAGGTAGTCTTTCGTCAACGTCAAAATTATCCGGTTCGCTGAGTTGGTGCTCGCATATCTCACAGCCGGCTTCGGAGAGTGCGCGGCTGTATTCGCTGAAAGTCGGTGCGCATATCAGCGCTTTCCGGGGCTTTAATGCGTGAACAATGCGGAATATAAGATCGTCCGCACCGTTTCCGCAAACAATATTATCAGCGCTCACACTCTCGTGTTCAGCAAGCCTTTTTCGCAGCTCAGTGCAGTTCGGATCGGGATATTTTTCAATATCAGCAACATTCGCCGCAATTGCCTTTTTTACGCTCTCAGGGGCACCGAGAGGATTGATATTCGCAGAAAAATCGAGGATATTTTCGTATCCGTAAATGTTGCCGCCGTGCTGCTGTATCATAGTAGACCTCCAAATATCAATGCCCTGAACGCTGCCGAAATTATAAGCATAAGTACCGCAGAAACGTACATCAGACGGTTCGCTCGGCGTATGTCATCAGTTTCTATCGGGCGGTCGTCATCGCCTATATACGGCTTTTTATGGAGCTTTCCGAAATAATATGCGTCGCCGGCAAGTCTGACGTGCAGTGCACCCGCACAAGCCGACTCCGTCTGCGCAGAATTGGGACTTGCGTGCTTGCGGCGGTCACGTTTCCAGATTCGGAAGGCATTGTGCCCGTCAAGTCCGCATATGGGTGCGGCAATGACCATAAGCAGAGCAGTCAGCCGCGAGGGAATGAAGTTCAGAACGTCGTCGAGCTTCGCCGCAAAGCGCCCGATATCCGCATATTTTTCGTCCTTGTAGCCTATCATCGAGTCCATAGTGTTCGCGGCTTTGTAGAAAAATCCGCCCACCGCGCCGCCAATGCCCATATAGAAAAGGGGGGCAGTGATGCCGTCCGAGGTGTTCTCGGCAACTGTTTCCACCGCCGCACGGACTATGCCGTCACGGTCAAGGACTGCCGTATCGCGACCGACTATCATCGAAACCGCTTTACGGGCAGCCTCAGTATTGCCGCTCTCAGCCGCTTTGCACACCTTCATACTCTCGTTCCGCAGGCATCTCGCTGCAAGCATATAACAGCACAGTACCGTTTCAACAGCAATGCCGAGTAATAAATTCAGGCAATAGCAAATTATCAGAAGAGCGAGCGGTGCAGCGGTTGACATTATGATGACCGTCAGCGCAAGTATTACACCTCCAGAACGGAGGTTTTTCATACGGCTGCGGACGAGCTTTTCAAGTCCGCCGATGAGCCTGCCTATGAGCTTTATCGGGTGAGGCATTTTGTACGGATCACCGATGATACAATCAAGTATAAAGCCCAGTATCATTGGGATTGCAGGTATCAGTATCTTCATATTTTCTCCGTGATTTCAAGTTCTGTTCCGTCAAATCCGCAGACATAGCCGTGACCGTTTTCGCAGTGCCAGCTGAAATAATCACCGTGCGGAACGGCGTATTTTTCGAGCACAGCCATTATCGTTCCGCCGTGAACGACAAACGCAATTGAGCCTGAATGAGCATATTTTCTGACGATCATTTTAAATGCCGCTGCACATCTCTGCCTGAAATCCGCCGGACTCTCTCCGTTCGGAAACGGCATTTCGCCGCCGCTGTCTATCCACCTCTGATAGTCAGGATCGCCGGAAAGCTCCTTGTAGTTTTTGCCCTCAAAGCTGCCAAAATCGCATTCTCTGAGCTCATCGCACACTTCAATATCCTGTGCCGGATATAACAGTTCAGCCGTTTGTATGCAGCGCTTCATCGGACTGCAAATCAGCACTTCACACGCCGGATATGTCAGCTTTTTCAGCTCTGCGATACCCGCGCTGCACAGCGGTTCGTCCGTGCTGCCGATGTAGCGCTTTTCGAGGTTTCCGGCTGTGAGACCGTGACGTATAAAGACTACCCTCATTCGTTTTCACCCTTGATAATTGCCGGTATGCCGCAGACGATCCGTAGCACTTTTTCGGAATTTGCAGCGATGATACAACCGCAGCGTCCAACGTTTTCGCGCCAGATGCGCTCGCTCTTCTCCACCGGAACAATACCGCAGCCTATCTCGTCAATGATGATGACAGCCTCCGGATTTGTGCGGCAAAGCTCCTCCGTGAAGCCGATACAGTCATCGCCGAGGCGCTTCACAAGCAGGTGATAATTTGTAATGCACCGTGCAGTTTTCAGTTTCTCAAAAGAGGCGTCCGCACCGTCTGTGATGTCGCTTTCAGCAAGTCCGAATTTTCGCATAGTATAGGCAGTTTTGCCCTGAAATGCGCCGCCTGTCACCATTATCATAATGCCATTATCCTTTCTGAAAAAACTACCGCGGCGAGCATCATTATCTCGCAAATCTGCAAAAACCAGCCGCACAGATCACCGGTCACGCCGCCGAAATCACGATATGCAGCATACTTGTGATATGCAAGTACGATCAGCGCTGCTGCAATTGCGGAAACGCCCTGAACAGGCAGTAGAAATACAATTGCTGCACTGCTCAGGACTGAAAAAAAAACGTCCATAGCGAGAGTGAGTCTTTTGTGTGCCGGACGCAGAAAGCTCTGCAAGGAACCACTGCTTTTTGCCGATTTAAAGGTCACAGCCGTGAGTCCGCTGAGCGCCCTTGAAAGTACATATCCGCAGGCAATTACTGCCGTCATTTCCATAGAATGTACCTGCGAGAAGAGTGCTGTCTGAATAATGAGATACAGGCACAGCTTCATCACCGCAAATGAGCCGATGTGCGGATCTGACATTATTTCAAGTCGCTTTTCTCTGTCCGCATAGGAAGCACGGGCATCGTTCACATCGCAGAAGCCGTCAAGGTGTATGCCTCCGGTCACAAGCACCGGCAGAAAAACAGCACCTGCCGCAAATACGAATTGTCCTATCTCAAGTTCGTTGCAGATGAAGCGCCAAAGCAGCAGAAATCCGCCGATAACAGCTCCGATGAGAGGAAAAAATCCGAGCGCATAGCGGCGGTTTTCCTCTTTCCACTCGACCTTCGGAACGGGTATCCGTGAATACATCAGGAACGTCGAAAGCAGTGACTTCAGCATGGCAATTCTCCTTTCAGAAGCACCGGGATACCATATACACACTCAATAACATTATCGGCAAATCCGGCTATATTCCGGTTGATACTGCCGAGCACACGGATATAGTCAGCCGTCCCGTCAGCGTATGTGACACCGTCGCTTCCAACCTGATTTGTGACTATTATAAGCTCGGAAACGCTGTCCGCAAGCCGTTTTATACCGCTCACTATTTTATCAGCCGGGGCATTCACAGTTCCGCCGGAAAACATCTCGTTCGCGCAGAGATTTCCTATACATTCAAGCAGGACTGCACAGCTATTATCAAGCGATATTTCGTGAATATCGGTGTATTTCTCAATTGTCTCGAAGCCCTTTCCCACACGCATTTTCCGGTGGCGTTCAATGGCTTC
This sequence comes from Ruminococcus flavefaciens, assembly GCA_902766595.1. Lineage (GTDB taxonomy): Bacteria > Bacillota > Clostridia > Oscillospirales > Ruminococcaceae > Ruminococcus > Ruminococcus flavefaciens_U. Next base: position 7,814 of record CACXEJ010000074.1, read on the forward strand.
AAAGGCGTCCTCGCCGAAAGGCTGCATAGTTGCGATATAAATTTTTCTGCCCCTGAAATCATTGAGCATTTTTTCGGCAAAGCTTGATTTACCGCACTTTGAGCCGCCTGTGATGAGCGTTGTCATTTCAGCTCCACATACCTTTCTATATTTGTTTCATCAAATCTGTGAGAATTCCTGTACAGAGCCAGCGCTCCGTCAAGCAGCGGCACGAGCAGAACGCCGCCTGTGCCCTCGCCAAGCCTAAGACCGGCATTTATCGGCGCAGTCAGTCCGCAGTACGCGAGAAGTCCCTCACCGGCGGGTTCACCTGAGCAGTGGCTTGCAAGCATATATTCGGCGCACAGTGGCTCAACGGTGCAGGCGATCGCCGCAGCAGCTGCCGAGATCACGCCGTCTATGACTACCGGGACACGGTAATAAGCCCCTCCGAGAAACAGCCCGGCCATTGCAGCTATCTCAGCGCCGCCGATTTTTTGGAGAAGTTCAAGAGGCTTGTCCGTCGTGGGATGATTTACCTCTATCGCACGGCGTACCACATTAATTTTTCGCTGCAAGCCTTCCGATGTGAGTCCTGCACCTCGTCCGGTGACCTCTTCGGGCGGAAGTCCGAGCAGCACCGATGCAATGGCAGCGGCAAGCGTGGTATTGCCTATGCCCATTTCTCCAGAAATTATGAGCTTTGTGCCGTTTGCAGCAAGCTCTCCGGCAATGTCCAGTCCTACCGTTACCGCAGCTTCTGTTTCAGCCGCCGTCATAGCGCTTCCGGCTGCGATATTGCGTGTTCCACGGATTATTTTTCGTCGAATGAGACTGTCACACTCAACGTCCTGAGCAATGCCGACATCGACAGCCATTACCTGAACATTATAAGCGCCTGCGATAGCGTTGATGTTGGAGCGCCCCTCCGCAATTGCACGCGCGCACTCAGCAGTGACCTCCTGTCCGCACTGGGTAACTCCCTCGCTGACAACGCCGTGGTCGCCGCACATAACGACTGCCGTCCGGGCAGAGATATCCACATCGGGAGTTACCTGAACAGCTGCTATCTTCTGAACCATTTCCTCGAGCAGACCAAAGCTGCCGAGCGGCTTCGCAATACTGTCCCAGCGCTGTTTTGCCTCGATATATGCCAGTTTATCAGCCGGTACGATGTGTTTTATCCTGTCCATTTTTATCTCCGTATTCAATGCATTTCTTCACAAATCTTTTCGCAGAGGCAATATCAGAATAGAAATAAATATGCGGAAATCCTGCATAAATATTCATTCCGCTATGGCAGCAATCCCACGTTCTGCCGTCGTTTTTTACGGCTGTGAAACCGCTGCCGCAGCTTGTGCTGTCCCAGTAGTGAAACTCGTGTGCCCTGAGCATTCCACCCTGTCCGCAAAGTATATTGTCACTCTTTGCATTCAGCGTTATATAGCCAAATCTCTGCAATTTGTCAGTCGGGAAAGTGCTGCCGGTTATGACGCCTGCCATTGGGTAAACCGTGCCGCTCTTGTCGGTCAGGCTGTCGTGCAGGTACATAAATCCTCCGCACTCTGCAATCACCGGCATACCGCCTGTAATACACTTTTTCACACTTTCGAGCATTGATCTGTTATTCGACAATTTCTCCGCATAGAGCTCCGGATAACCTCCGCTGAGGATAAGCCCGTCAGCCTTCGGAACCTCACTGTCGGAAAGGGGAGAGAAGTACATTATCCGGCAGCCCATTTTTTCGAGCAGCTCGATATTCTCCTGATAGATGAAGCAGAACGCGCTGTCCCTTGCCACTGCAATTTCAGGTGATTTGCAGAAAAACGGGACTTTCAGAGGTGTATATACCGGCAGGGGAGCATCGCAGCAATTGATAATTTTATCAAGGCAGATGTACTTCTCCGCAAGCTCGCCGAGACTGCTGAGCTTAGTTTGTATGTCGGCTATCTCATCGGCTGTCACAAGTCCGAGATGTCTGCTCTCTATGGTAATATCACTCTTTGGCAGACAGCCGAAATACTCAGTGCCAAGTTCAGTGCAGAGTCTTTCCGCAAGCGGTATCAGCTTCTCGGGCAGGCGGTCGAAAATAAAGCCGGCAATGCGGTTCGGACGGTAATTGAGAAAGCCAATCATAACTGCACCTATGGAGTCGCTCATACCCTTGCAGTCGATGACGATAATTGCCGGAGTTTCGGTGATCTCAGATAGCGAATGAGCGCTGCCTGAGGTGCCGTCATAGAATCCCATAACGCCTTCAATGACCGAAACATCGCTTTTGCCGCCGTACTCGTCCAGCAGTGCGAGGAGCGTGTCATTGCCGCAGAAAAAGCTGTCGAGGTTGTGAGAGGTGACACCGATGACCTTCCTGTGAAACATCGGGTCGATGTAATCCGGTCCGCACTTGAACGCCGAAACGTCCATATTGCGCCGTTTTAGAGCTGCAAGCAGAGCGCAGGTCACGGTAGTCTTTCCGCAGCCGCTTTTCGTTCCGCCTATAATAATTCTTCTCATTTTAGTCTCCCGCTGATGATGAACACCGGATTTTGCGCCTGAAACATCGTGTGCGTGCCGAGCTTTCTTGTGCGTGTGACAGCTATCTGCACGACTTCCGCAGAAGCACCGAAGCGCTCAAAGCAGGCAGCGGCTTCTTGGAGGGTTTCGAGGGATACCGCCGTCACGACTATGTCTGCGCACGGATTTTTTGCACGGACTGATTCAAAAATCACGCCCATATTTCCGGAGCTTCCGCCGATAAACACCTTGTCAGGCGCAGGCATATCTGCCAGTATTCCGGGACATTCGCCCTCTGTGACTTCGATGTTGTCACAGCTGAATTTCCGGGCATTTTCAAAGGTCAGCGCCGCCGCTTCGGACTTCTTGTCAAAAGCGTACACCTTTCCGTCAGGGCAGCGGTAAGCAGCTTCGACCGACACAGAACCCGTTCCGCAGCCGATGTCCCATACAACGGAATTCGGCTCTATATTAAGCTTTGAAACGGCTATACACCGCACTTCCGACTTGGTTATCGGTATCTCGCCGCGGACGAAATCCTCGTCATTTATCGCTGACGGAATATAGCGCAGAAAATTGTCATTTTCAATTATCATCACGGAGAGGCTGCCGGTCTGAACGTCAGTGAGTTCACACGCTTTTCCGGAAATTATCCGCTCAGTTTCGTAGCTTAGGTCAGTTCCAATATGCACATTTACGCTGCCAAGTCCAAACTCGCAGAGCCTTCTGCAAACGTCAGAGGCACTCATTTCTCCGCCAAGCAGAAAGAAACAGCGCTCGTTCATTTTCACATTGACTGCAATATTGGAATTTCTGCCGTGAAGCGTTATGAACTTCATACTTTCATATGGAATTCCAAGCTTGCTGCAAAAATATGAAACTGAGGATATACCTGCGATCACCTGCACATCGTGACCTTTGAGTAGCGGAATGAGCTTCCTTGCACCGCTGAAAAATCCGCAGTCGCCGGACATAAGAACAGCCGCTGTATCACACTCAGCACTGCCGAGCTTTTCCGCTATATCTGTCGGCTTGTAGCAGATAAACAGTTCCTTGCCGGACTGCACAAAAGGCTTGACTATGCGTTCTGCGCCAATAAGCAGCGAGGCTTCGGCAATAGCTTTTTCAGCCGCTTTCGTGAGTGTTTCAGCGCCGTCCATACCTGTGCCGACTATGTAAACTTTCATTTTTTCAGTTCCTTTTCAATGATATTGATAATTTCGTCAAAGCTGTATCCCTGTTCAGCCGGACGCGCGAGAGTAACAAGTTCAGCGCCGCATAACCGCGCAGCTTCGGCTTTTTCCGGATAACCGCCTGTTGCTCCGCTGTCCTTTGTGAGCAGTATTACAGCGCCGCTTTTCCGGAGATGTTCAACGTTCTGAGCGACGCTGAATGGTCCTTTTTCCATTATCACTTTTGCATCATCATAGCCAAGTTCACGGCACTGCTCAAGTACATCATCAGACGGCAGCACTCTTACCCAGATACGCTCCCGATAGTTCTTCACCTTTGTGAGCTCCGGAAGTGATTTGCTCCCGAGAGTGCTGAATATAACTTCATCAGTTCCGCTTAGCAACGCTGTCAGCTCGTTCATATCGTGAACAGTTTTTCCGCTGACCGCCGAGCTTTTTCGCAGCAGTCTCAGATAACGCACACCGGTCTCAGTACAGGCGAATTGAATGTTTGCAGTCGCCTCGACAGCATAGGGGTGAGTAGCATCGACAACCGCCGAAAATCCGGCAGCTATAAGTGCTTTCATCTGCTCAGCGTCAAGCCGTCCGCAGAGGACGTTCACATTAGGCGGAAGCAATTCAGCACCGTAGTCGGTAGCCACCGAAACATCGGCATTTATACCGTTCCGGGCGCAGTATTCCGCAAGCTCACGCCCCTCGGTAGTTCCACCGAAAATGAGCAGCCTAAACATTGCGGTAGCCCCTCGGAGTGACCATTTTTCCGGCAATTATCTTAGTTTCGGAATTGCCGATATAAACGGTCGTGAACATATCCACAGCCGTATCACGAAGCTCCGAAAGTGTGAGGACATGGCTCTCCTGACCGTCACGCCCGATGTTCCTGACATAGCCGCAGACCGTTTCTCCGGAGCGGTGTTTCAGCACGATGTCGCACGCCTTTTGCAGATAGTCCGCACGGCTCTTAGATGACGGATTATAGAGGACTATCACCATATCGCAATCCGCCGCACATTCAAGACGCCTGCGGATTTTTTCCGCCGGTGTGAGAAGGTCTGAAAGGCTTATCACCGCGAAATCGTTCGTCAGCGGTGAACCGAGAACAGCTCCGCCGCTGAAAGCAGCAGTAACTCCCGGGACCACCTCTATTTCCGCGTCAGGGTGAGACACGCTGAGTTCATAGGCAAGCCCAGCCATACCGTAAAGCTGAGGATCGCCGCTGCAAATGAGAGAGACAGTCCTGTTTTCGGCTTCTTTCAGCGCAAATTCAACACGCTCACGCTCACGTTTCATACCTGTCGAAGCGTAGTTTTTTTCGGGAAAATGCTCCCTCAGCAGCTCCACATATTTCGTATATCCGACGACAAGTTCACTGCACTCGACAGCCTGCTGAGCGGCGATAGTCATTCCCTCGCGGCTGCCTGCGCCGATCCCGACAACATAAAGCATCAGAGCATTCTCCTTTCAAAATCAAGTGTGAGCGGTATTTCGGCTGCTGCAACAGTTACGCCGTCGGCGGCAGTTTTTCCGAGAATAAGCCGACCGCCGCTGCACCTTACAGCGCTTCTCTCGCACACATTGTCAACGCCGGTCACGCTTTTCACAAAGTCTGATTTTGTGAATTCACCGGCAGTTCCCATAAGCTCCTGCGCTGAATATGCGGTGAGCTTCAAGCCGTGTTTTTCGCAGAATTCAAGCAGTCCGGCTTCGTCTGCTTTCAGGTCGATAGTCGCCGCACTGCATACTCTTTCAAGCGCAATTCCGGGAGTTTCAAGTGCAGAAATGACCGCGTTTTCGATAGCTTCACAGGCGGTTCCGCGTTTGCAGCCGATACCGATCACGACATTCCTCGGAACAAGCTTCAGCGTCACCGGAAAAGGATCTTTTTCACAGCAGCCGACATAAATACCGGTTCGGCAACTCGTATCAGCTGACAGCTCCTCAGGCATATTTATGTATCCGTATTCGCTGACAAATCCGACTTTTTCGCCGTCAAGAACTGCTGCGGCTATTGCCTTTGCCGCGCTCATATCGGTGATGATAAGTCCGTTTGCAGCGGCAAAGCTGTCCGGCGAGAAGTGACCTCCGGTATCAGTCGCAGTAGTTATGACAGCCTGTGCGCCGAGCAGTTCCGCAAGGCGTCTGGCAAGTTCATTTGCACCGCCGATATGTCCCGAAAGCACGGGGATAACGAACCTGCCGCAGTCGTCAATGACAATGACCGCAGGGTCACTCGTTTTTGAGCGGAGATGCGGTGCGATCGCGCGTACTGCAATTCCGCAGGCGCACACAAACACCAGTGCATTGTACTCATTGAAAATCCCGGAGACAAGTCCGCTCAGACTCTCAAAGCTCTTGGATTTTCCATCAGAATGACTGTGGAAGCAACAGCGTTCAGAGTCGAGAAAACCGGCGTTTTCAGCTATTTCAGCTGAGAGCTTACGTCCGTTTTCAGTGAGAGAAATGATTGCAGCTTTCATTGCTCCCTTGCCTTTCTGAATTCAGTCTCAAAGTCCGCAGAATAGAGCTTTGAAAGAGCGCGAACGTCGCCGAGGAAGTGTCCCACAGTGATGAGAGCGGTCTTTGTGATACCGTTGTACGCTGCGGTCTGAGCGAGGGTTGAAACAGTACAGCGGCAGACTTTCTCGTCCGCCCACGTTGCCTTATAGACTATCGCCGCAGGGGTGTCCGGACTGTATCCGCCGTTCATCAGCCGCTGTGAAAGCTCCTCAAGCATACCTGTGCTGAGGAATATCACCATAGTGGCGCTGTGCGCGGCAAGGCTCTCAATGCTCTCGCTTTCCGGTACGGGAGTTCTGCCAGCCATACGAGTGAGAATGACTGTCTGGGACACGTCCGGGAGCGTGTATTCAGCTTTCAGAGTAGCGGCAGCTCCGCAGAAAGAGCTAACGCCGGGGCAGACTTCGTAAGTGATACCGAGCGCATCGAGTATGTCCATCTGCTCGCGTATAGCACCGTATAAGCAGGGGTCACCTGTGTGGAGGCGGACAGTTGTTCGTCCGCTTTTCTCAGCCCTTTCCATTACCTCTATGACCTCATCGAGCGTCATCAGCGCACTGTTATGCACCTCGCAGTCAGGACGCGCATATTTCAGAAGTTCCGGATTAACGAGCGAGCCCGCATATATCACTACGTCAGCGGTTTCAAGGAGAGCCTTTCCCCTCAGCGTTATGAGGTCTGCCGCACCGCTTCCTGCCCCAACAAAATGAACCATATCAACCCTCCAATGTGATTTTCAGTATTTCGTCAGCGTATTCCGTTTTCAGGAGCATATCGTTCTTGTATGAAAAAATGACCGCTCCGACCTTCGCTTCGCCCTTTGTTCTTGCCTGTAAATAGCCGTGTATGCGATCGGTCAGCACGTCAAGAACAGCCTGTGCCGAGTCATTTTCGTACAGTATATCAAGTGCCGCGTCAGTTGTGGCGCAATCAGCCATTTTGCAAAGCACCGCGTTATCAACTCCCGCAAGCACACCGCAGGCGATAAGCGTTTCCTTTCGTCCGTCAGCGTAAACGGAGTGCGTGTTCATTATTCCCGAACCGAGCTTGACCATTTTGCCGATGTGACCGTATATCAGGATATTCTCAAACCCGAGAGTTATACCGATGTCGATAGCGTCACCGATGAAGTTGCTGCACATAACACATTGCTCCGCAAGCTGCGGCAGATTTTCAGAAATGAACCTTTCACTGTAATTTCCAACTGTGAGAATAAGAGTCTTTCTGCCCTCAGCGCGCCTGATATTCGCCTCAGTACGGATAGTTTCTATCAGAGCCGAACTGCTCATCGGCTCAACTATGCCGGTAGTGCCGATTATGGAAATACCGCCGACTATGCCAATTCGCGGATTGAAGGTTTTCAGCGCTATCTCCTCTCCGCCCGGAACTGATACGACTACCCGGAAGCCGCCGTGATATTCGTGCATCTCAGCAACTGACATCAGTGCATGAGCTATCATTTTCCGCGGAACTGAGTTTATCGCATATTCACCGACCGGCTGGTCGAGACCGGCTTTTGTTACCTTGCCGATGCCTTTTCCGCCTGCTATCTCCAAACCGCTTTCTGCGAATGAGACCTCCGCGCAGACCTCGATACCGTTAGTGATGTCCGGATCATCTCCGCTGTCCTTGATGACCGAACAGAATGCCTTTTCTTCTGTGAACTCGCACCGATGGACGGTGAGCAGCAGTTTCAGTTCCTTAGGCGTGAGTATCTCGGAAGTGGTGACCGGATGCTGTGTGAGGAGCGCCTCAGCAGCAGCCTTTGCCGCGGCAGCTGCACAAGAACCCGTAGTATAGCCGCAGCGCAGCTTTTTTGTGCCGCTGTAAATGTATTTTTCTTCCACATTATCATCCCGCTCATATCAATTATATTTTTATTTTACCATATTAAGCGAGTTTAGTCAATGACTATTCTGTACTGAGCAAGATATGCGTTCTCCTTTTCATATGAAATAATGAAATTATCAGTGAATATACCGACTTTCAGACTGCCATTTCTGATAAATGGTATATTGTTTGCGGCAAAATATATTTTAAAATAGGAAAGAATTCTTAATGAAATCTTAAACCTTAAAATATTCTTAATTCTTTATAAAATATATCTTAAATATGTTGACATTGCATAATGCTTGTGCTAAACTAATGGCAAATGATACAGCACAGGAATATAAATATCCTTTAATTAGATTATCCTGCCATGATATAGGGAAAATCGGATTATTTTCGCAGAGCCTGAGAAATAATAAATGCTGAGGGGAGGTAAGCGGAAACTGTTTCTTTTGATCTGTGATCTGAGCGAATATCATTTTAACACTATATGATAAAAAGGGGAAAAACTATCATGAAAAGAAAGCATTTTACAAAAATCGCAGCGTCCGCAGCTTGTTTTGCAATGTTTGCTGCATCTATGGCAATTCCGGCAGCAAATTCACTGACTGCACCTGCAACATCTTATGCAGCAACACCTTTCATCGCTGACACTGACTACAACGGCGCTATCAATATTGATGAGAGCCAGATCAAAGTTACCTGCAAGAGATATTATCCCGGCGGAAAGAATATCAAGGCAGCAGTTTCCGGCACATCTGTCAAGACTTCTTCAACTGTAACTTCTGTTCCGGTACTTTCAAGATCTATTATTTCAATGGAAGTCAGCGGTACAGGTTTAACACAGGAAAAGGCTGAGAAGGCAACTCTTGACGTTACTTACCACATCGACGGCAGAAAGAATTCGTGGACATACAGCAGTCCTAATGTCAGAAAGGGCAGCGCTTCAAACTCATATATCCTTGATTTTGATGTTATCACCCACGGCAATTCATTTGAATACTCAACATCATCATTCAGCGGTGTAAAGAATCTGAAGTGTGTATCGTCCTGCATCTCTCCTCAGAGCAACAGCGGTAATTACTACCAGATAGAGGCTAAGACTCCCAACGGCGAGAATATTTTCATCAGCTCAAAGTATCCCGGAAACTACAGCACAAATATGGAGAAGTGGGCTAAGAAGCTCTGTATGTACGCAAACAGCCTCAGTGACGTAACAGGTGTAAAGCTCGGAACTGTATACATCTGCTTTGACGATCCTGATGCTGATGCATACGCTTGGGCTTACAGCGCAAACTGGTATATGAACGAGACTATGGACAGACTTGGCTTTATTGCTTTAAGCAAAAACAGCTCTGATGTCGAACTGGATTTCGCAGCTAACAAGCCCGATGTTATGACATGGACTCTTATGCACGAAATTGCTCACTCCTATGCGATCGGCTGCAAGCCATCAAACTTCGACGGCTTCCGTTTCAATGATGAGTATCTTACAAACGTAAGAGGTCTCACAGCTATCCAGAACTGCGATAATCTCAAAAAACTTAAGATCAACTTAAACGAACATTATGCGACATATGATAAGATATTCGCTCAGATGAACTGTTCTGTAAACACTGATCCCTGCGGCTTCCACGCAACCAAGCTCGCTGCTATCGGCAACCAGTACGGCTGGGACAAGCTCGAAAAGTATTTCAGAGCAGAGTCCGATTACAATTATGAGCGTCCGGAAAACATTGCAGCAGCTGGTACGCTCGCGGATCATCTCGGAATAACAGGCAAATCCAAAGATAAGCTTCTTAAAAACGCTGATTACCTCAAGTATGTAAACAGCGGCAGAAAACTGATGCAGCTTTGTTGGAACCATTATAACGATAACAGCTTCATCGCTTTTGTTGACCAGCACTTCACAAAGACTGGCGTTATCAATACACTGAAGAACATCAATGTATTATAATACACCACTTCCTGTTTTATAATGAAAAGGCGAATGCACTTAAGTGCATTCGCCTTTTTGAGTCGGTTATGAATGCTGCATTATGACATATGAGAAAGTCGTTCATTTTCCCATTTTTCATATGCTGCGTTGAATTCTTCCATACTCATCGAGCTTTCGTGTATGGTCTTGAACTTATATCTTGAGGTGGCAAGACCGTACGGCGCAAACTCTCCGTCAAACTGGCTCAGTCTGTCGGCAACATATCCGTCGCCGTTGCTGACACGGCAGGGACAGATTATCGCGTGATCTATCAGCAGTGCTTCCGCTTCTGCAAAGAGCTCATATCTTTTTTCAGCGCTGTTATAGGTGGAGATAGCTTGTCTTATCAGTTCATCGTACTCCGAAAAGAGCTTCTTTATCTCACTGTCCTTGGACTTGTCCCAGAAGCTGTAAGTATTTCCGGCTGTGAAAGGCTCGGTATAGGTCGCCGGATCTGCAAAGTCTGCACCGTAATTGCAGAGCAGGAAGGAATACTTTCCGCTGCGGCGGACTCCCGACAGGAAGCCGGTATCAGGTCCGCGTTCAACGATGATGTCGATGTAGTCAGTACCGAGAGTTTCTTCGAGCTGCTTTTCGGCAAGCTGACACTCCTTATCCCAGTTTACAACTGCCGGGTTATAGGGGACAAGCACCTTTATCGGGAACGACACGCCTTTCTCCTTCAATGCCTTGACCGCTTTATCCCTGTATTTCTGTGCAAGTGCAGTATCGAACTGCTCGTTCTGCATAATATTCTTAAAGGGTTCGAGCTCAGTGTAGTCCTTTCCGTTCACAGAGGCAAAAGTCATCGGAGTAACGGTCTTTTCGAGGAGAATATCCGGGTTGTAGGGCTCGTAGACTTCAGTGAGTTCACGGCGGTTAAGGGAGTACATTATAGATTTGCGGAAATCCTCGTTGACCACTGCCTTTGCCCAGTTGTCGGGCTCATACTTTGCATCGTATTCGGGCGTGAAGTTGAAGCCGTAGAAATAGCTGTATGAAATATCGGGACGCATACTGTGTACCTGTGACGCTGTTTCGGGATCATTCAGCCACTCCGACATTTCGTCAACACTGACGAATACCTGATCCACATCGCCGTCAAGGAACGTCTTGGCGTTTGTCTCGGACATATCCTTCTGGTATTTTGCATTTATAACATCAATGTGAACATTGTCCTTGTCCCAGTAGTCCTCGTTCTTCACGAGTGTACGCTTTTCGAGCGGGATATACTCCGTCAGCCTGAAAGCGCCGTTATAGAGGATATTTTCCTTGCTGCGCCCGAACATATCTCCGGCTTCTTCAAGAAAATCCCTGTTTACAGGCATATAGGCTGAATATGACAGGCAGCTCAGGAAGAACGGGCACGGATAATCCAGCGTATATACGAGGGTATAGTCGTCGGGAGCGGTAACGCCTATCTCGTCCTCCCTGACCGCGGGAACAGGAACGAGCTCCTCGCCGTCCTCACCGTATTTCAGCTTGCCGCCCTCGCTCAGAGCCATATATTCTGTGTAATCGTAGAAGTTCTGAGCGTTATGTACAACTCCGCCGGTGTTGTATATGTACTGGTTTCCGGGTTCGTTGGCGTAGTTGTTGACGTACTGCGCAGCTGCTACCCAGTCATCTGCCTTGAGCTCAGCGACCTCGTTGCCATCGCAGTCCAGCCATTTGACGCCTTTTCTGATCTTGAATGTCCATTCGCTCATATCCTCGTTTGCGGACCAGCTCTCAGCAAGTCCGGGGGTGATATTGCCGTACTGGTCGTAGTCCACGAGACAATCCACGAGGTTTGCGCATAAAGCGTAGTCTACCTCCGTATCGGTAGTGAGATAGTTGAGCGTTTCTATCTCTCCGTAGTAAACCATATTATATACGCTCTTGTCATTATCTGAGCCGTTGTCATTGCCGCCGAGTTCCGGCATCTTTCCGGAACAGCCGCTCACAGACGACAGGCATAAAATACTGGCTGTGACAGTACATATGATCCGCTTATTCATTGTAACGCTCCTTTCTAAGACCGCATAGCTTTACCGATCTGCTCGTAGTATTTATGCTTATTCTCGTACATATTCTTTTCAGCGCTGACGATGAGCTCGTCCACGCTCATTCCCTCATTGTAAGTGCAGCTTCCCACTGCTGCGTGGTAGTCATTGCGGTGAAGAGCTTCGTTGAATTCGGCGAGTGCCTTGTTCAGCTCCTCACTGCTGTCCAGTGTCTTGAACACTACAAATTCATCGCCGCCGATACGGTAGATATTATCGGTGCTGAACAGAACTTTAAGGGTGTCAGCGATAAAGCGAAGCATCTGGTCGCCGGCAAAATGTCCCTTGCTGTTATTCAGCTCGTGCAGACCGTTTGCGTCGATAAAGAGACAGGTGATCTTTTCGTTTGAGCTTTCGAGCTTTTTCAGATAGGCTTCATAGCGGTTCCTGTTCTGGAGACCTGTGAGAACGTCGATATTGGCTTTTTGTTCAGCTTCTGCGATGGAAGCGCGTATCTCACGAATTAGCCAGAGTCCGTAAATGAGCAGGATAACGACGGAAACTGCTATCAGCATATATATTCCCGTCCTGACGGGGGCAACGTTTGAGAAAACGGCGCTTTCGGGAACAAACACGACCATTTCCCAGTCCTCAATGCTGAACGGCAGGTAGCACATAAACAGTTTTTCGCTGTATGACGCTGACTTGAATACAGAATAGCCCTTCCTGCCTTCAAGGATAGCGTTGACAGTACCTTCTTTGGTGTAATCCTTGCTGGTCTGTTCAAAGGAGATATCTTTGATATTTTCTATCCCGTCAGAAGCAGAGTTTATGATTATTTCACCGGTCTTGCGGTTGACGATATAACAGCAGCCCTTTTTGTCATAAACGTTTGGCAGCCACGCTTTGGAAATGTTTGAAGCATTTGATGAGCTGAAAAGCATACCTGTGCATATACCGTCCTTGCGTATCGGGACATAGTTCCGCACAATGGTCGAATCGGAATTGTTCTTGAATGATTTTGAGCTGTTGATATGCTCTCCTTTAAGGTACTCCTCTGTAAAACTCAGAGAACTATCGGTGTTGCCGCGGTAACCTCTTGATGTTATGATCTTGTTATCGGGGAGCAGTATGCCCACCTGAGTTATCAGACTGTTATAGTCATAATTTGTAAGGTAGCCGCTTACCTCGATAGAGTCAACATCGCCGGAATTGCCGATCATACCAGCTATTACACGGAGCATTACCCTGTCGTTTCTGAAATTTGCTTCGAGCTCGGTGATAGCGTCATCGGTCTCGACTTTGAGAGCGTCATAGCAAGCAGTCTCAGTAGTGAAATACACTCTTACTATGAATGCGACGGAGACGCCAAGAAGACTCAGCAGAACAAGAGCGGTAGCAATAGCATAGCGCCATGAGCGGTATTTTAAGAATTTTTTCTTTTCTTTCATATTGTAAACACTTCCTGTGGCTGATATTTGAGATCTGTTATCTGTGTATCCAGTATGATAGTTATAATATTATACTACTTATTATATAGTATAATCTCCTGAAAAACAATAGATAAAATGTTAATTTCGCAAAAAGCAATAATATTTTTAACGGATAAGGGTGATCAGGCAGTGCTTTGTAAAATCCGTGTTAAGTTATTGTAAAATCTGCTCCGGATAGGTTGACTTCGGGCGGAAATTGTGATAAAGTGTTCTTGTTGCAGAAAAAGAACAGTGGGTTCTCGCGGAATTCGCGGCATATGGCGGCTGCGGATAAAGACGACAGAGATTTGAGTGAGAATAGTGTGTTCATTTGGTATGTTCTTTTTAATGCAATGCAAATGAAAGTTGAAATAGAATTGCAGCACCTCTTACGCTGAAAGGCAGTGAGAGGTGCTGTATTTTTTATTATATCACTGGATTAGTTTGAGCTAACATATTTGCCGCCGGAGGGGATATAAATTTCTTATTGCCTATTATACAAAAGGTTAAACACAGGATAAGTGCTGTGAAGAGATTAGTTCACAGTGAAATATGCAGCGTTTAAAAATTGTTAACATTTGAATGAGTTTGTTTATCAATAATTGTTAATAGATTGTTACTTAATTATTTGAGCTGATATTGATAGATTATGACTTGAAGCCAGGGGCGAGCAGTACTTTTGACTGACCAAAAATTGTTGTGGTATTGGAATTGATTTGATATGATAATTCGACAAAAAATAATACTGTCAGTATATCGTTCACATATGTTGACTGAAAAAATACCTATATAACGATATATTTATGGGTTGACACGGCAATTCAAATCTGATATAATTAACTTTATCCTGCGCATACGGGCGGCTTTTTTGCTTTTTTCGGCTTTCTGAATGACGTATTATCGCTGAGAATGACCGGTATTGTAAAAGAGTATCGCACTGTAAATACAGACCTCATTTATTGCAGCGGCGCTTAAATTATTAAAAGGCGCAGTCGAGAAAAAGATATGACTAAAAGGGGGCAGGACGAGGAGAGTGATAGTTAAGAAAATATTTGTCCGTAAAAAGAAATAAAAAATGGAGGGAATACCAATGAAGAAACAGATTTTAAAGCGAATTTTTTCGTCGATCTCTGCTACGACACTTGCAGCAACTTCACTTGGACTGAACACAGTCCTTGCCGCAAATGCAGAGAGCACAACTCCTGTTGCTCACGTTCACGAAGCTGAAGAGCTGACTGAAGCAGTATCAGGTCACGATGATTGTCACGACGAATGCTGTGACGATCACGCACACGGCGGAAAGGGCGTAACTATCGCGCTCCTCGACGCAGGTGTAACAAACTCCGAAACAGCCGGAAAGACATCTTTTATTGATGATGCTACTATCGACTCCGATCACGGTAATGATATGATGAACATCATCAGCAGTGTTGCTCCTGAGGCTGACGTCCTCGATGTAAGAGTCCTCGATGACGAAGGCAAGGGAACATATTCGACTGTTGAGAAGGGTATCCGCTGGTCAGTTGATAACAACGCTGACATCATCGTAATGAGCTTCGTAGGCGACAAGAGCTCCGCTCTTCTTGAGAGCGCTCTTGCTTATGCAGAAGAGCACGATGTACTCGTAGTTGCCTCTGCCGGTAACTACTCAAGCAGCACAGCTCTTTATCCGGCTGCATACCCGACTGTTGTTTCAGTCGGCGCTGTCGATGAGAACGGAAATGTTCAGGATTATTCAAATTTCGGCGATTATGTAGATACATATGTTGAGTGGAACGACGGTACTTCCGGTGCTGCTCAGTACATAGCTGCAACAGCTGCTGTAACTATGGAGCAGAACCCCGGCATCACAGTATCTGAGCTCAGAGCTTCCTACAACACAGGTAAGGCTCCCGTTGAGGCTTCAAAGGCAGATAATGCTGACACTGTTGTTTACTCAGCAAAGACCTGCACACATACATTCAACGGTTCATTCTCAATTTCAAGAAATGCTACTTGTACAACTGCTGGTGAAAAGGTCGGCAAGTGCACAAAGTGCGGCACTGTTGTTACAAGAGTAAAGATCCCTGCACTCGGTCACAATTGGACTTCTTGGTCAACAACAAGAAATGCAAGCTGTACATCAGCCGCCGTTCAGTCACACAGATGCACAAGATGCGGAAGAACTGAGACAAGAAATTATGGCAGTGCTTATGGCCACAATTATTCTTGGGTAGTTATTAAGGATTCAACCTGCTCAGCAACAGGTACAAAGCAGTATAAGTGCTCACGCTGCGGCTATATTGCACAGACTGCAACTATTGATAAGAAGAGCCACACATTCAACGGTTCTTACAACATATCAAGAAACGCAACTTGTACAACTGCCGGCGAAAAGGTTGGTAAGTGCACAAAGTGCGGTACAGTTGTTTCAAGAGTAGCTATCCCTGCATACGGTCACAGCTGGGGTTCATGGTCAACTACAAAGAACGCAACCTGCACAGCAGCTGGTTCAAAGACACACAAGTGCTCAAGATGCGGCGGATCTGAGTCTGCAAGTATCCCTGCACTCGGCCACAATTATTCTTGGGTAGTTATTAAGGATTCAACCTGCTCAGCAACAGGTACAAAGCAGTATAAGTGTACACGCTGCGGATATGTTTCAAAGACTGCGACTATTGATAAGAAGAGCCACACATTCAACGGTTCTTTCGATATTTCCAAGAATGCAACCTGTACAACTGCCGGCGAAAAGGTTGGTAAGTGCACAAAGTGCGGTACTGTTGTAACAAGAACAACTATCCCTGCACTCGGTCACAACTGGGGTTCATGGACAACTACAAAGAACGCAACCTGCACAGCAGCTGGTTCAAAGACTCACAAGTGCTCAAGATGCAGTAAGTCTGAGACATCAAGTATTCCTGCACTTGGTCACAACTATACTTGGGTAGTTGTTAAGGATTCAACCTGCGCAGCTACTGGTACAAAGCAGTATAAGTGTACACGCTGCGGTCATGTTTCAAAGACTGCGACTATTGATAAGAAGAGCCACACATTCAACGGTTCTTTCCAGACAACAAAGCAGCCTACATGCACAACTCCCGGCGAAAAGGTCGGCAAGTGCACAAAGTGCGGTACTGTTGTTACAAAAGCATCTATCCCTGCAACAGGACATAAGTGGGGCAACTGGGTAGGTATTAAGAATGCTACCTGCACAACTAACGGTGCTAAGAAGCATACCTGCACAGTCTGCAAGAAGACTGAGACAGCTACTATTTCTGCAACAGGACACCAGTTCAATGGTTCTTTCCAGATAACAAAGCAGCCTACCTGCACCACTCCCGGCGAGAAGGTCGGCAAGTGCACAAAGTGCGGCGCTATTATCACAAGAGTTAAGATCCCTGCTGCTCACAAGTGGGGCGCTTGGACAGTAACAAAGCAGCGTACCTGCACAGAGAACGGTACAAAGAAGCGTACCTGCTCAGCTTGTAAGAAGACTGAGACAGCTGCTATCGCTAAGCTCGGCGGCAATCACTCTTTCAACGGTTCTTACCAGACAACAAAGCAGCCTACCTGCACAACTCCCGGCGAGAAGGTCGGCAAGTGCACACGCTGCGGTGCTGTTATCACAAGAGTAAAGATCCCCGTAGTAGCTCACAAGTGGAGCGCTTGGAGAATTATCAAGCAGCCCACCTGCACAGCTAACGGCACAAAGACTCGTACATGCTCAGTCTGCAAGAAGACTGAAACAGCTTCGATCGGACACCCTGGTCACAACTTCAACGGTTCTTACCAGACAACAAAGCAGCCTACCTGCACAACTCCCGGCGAGAAGGTCGGCAAGTGCACACGCTGCGGCGCTGTTGTTTCAAGAGTTAAGATCCCTGCAGCCCACAAGTGGAGCGGTTGGACAGTAACAAAGCAGCGCACCTGCACAGAGAACGGTTCCAAGAAGCGTACCTGCTCAGCTTGTAAGAAGACCGAGACAGCTACTATCGCTAAACTCGGCGGCAATCACTCTTTCAACGGTTCTTACCAGACAACAAAGCAGCCTACTTGTACAGCTGCCGGCGAAAAGGTCGGCAAGTGCACACGCTGCGGCGCTGTTATCACAAGAGTAAAGATCCCTGCAACAGGACACAAGTGGGGCAAATATACTGTAATTAAGAAGGCTACATGCACAGTTGACGGTTCACAGAAGCACACATGCTCAGTCTGCAAGAAGACAGAGACAGTTGCTATCAGACACACTGGTCATACATTCAACGGTTCTTACACAACAACAAAGCAGCGTACTTGTACAGAGGACGGCGAGAAGGTCGGCAAGTGCACAAAGTGCGGCACTGTTGTTTCAAGAGTTAAGATCCCCAAGCTCGGCGGCTCACACGTATTCAACGGTTCTTACCAGATAACCAAGAAGCCTACCTGCAAGACTCCCGGCGAAAAGGTTGGTAAGTGCACACGCTGCGGCGCAATCGTTTCAAGAGTAAAGATCCCTGCTGAGCACACTTACGGTGCATGGCAGCAGACAAAGAAGCCTACTTGCACAGATACCGGTGCAAAGCAGCGCACATGTAAGATCTGTAAGTATGTTCAGGTACAGTCTATTCCTAAGATAGGCGGTTCACATCAGTTCAATGGTTCATTCACAATAGTAACTAATGCAACTTGTGAGAAGGAAGGCCTTAAGGTCGGCAAGTGCACAAAGTGCGGTACAGTTGTAACAAGCGTAAAGATCCCCAAGACAGGTCATAAGTACGCATATGATTCAAAGACACTCTCTATGAAGTGTTCAGTATGCGGTAAGGCATATGTTGCTTCTTCAAGCACAACATGGGAAGACTATGTAAAGAAGAGCGGTGTAAACTACTCTAAGCTCAGCAAGTCCGACAAGGAGAAGTTCGCAAAGAACTACCTCATTTCCAAGGGCTGCGATTCAACTGCTGTAAACATTTCATTTGAAATGGGCAAGAACAAGAAGACTCTCAACGTTGACAATGTTGACCAGCTCAAGAAGGCTATGAGCAACGTTGACAAGTTCAGCAAGCTCTCAGGATTTGAGTATGCTGACAACCTCTCTGCATTCCTCGGATATGCAGCAGTAGGCGCTGATGCATATGTATTCTTCACAACAGCTGACGGTTCATATGCTAACGTTGAAAAGACACTTACTTCGTACATCAACCTTACTTCTGACATCGTTGGTTATATTCCTGTTGTTGGTTCAGCTTACTCAAGCGTTATCGGCGGATTAGTTGATCCTCTCAACGATATGATCAAGAGAGTAAAGAATTACAACGACAAGACAGTTGAGGCTATCCTCATCGAAGGTGATGCTTCAGATTGCATCAATGGCTTCAACGGTAATTATACTGATCTTGCTGATCCTACTGTATACTATGACTGCATTAAGTATGTTGACAGCATGGAAGGTCACGACTATCAGTATGCTAAGGATCTCGTAGATCACTACATCTACTCCGGTATGGACAAGGATGTTAAGGCAGCAACAGGCAAGTCTATCGAAGAGATCAAGAAGATGGCTAAGTAATATAGCTGCTCAGACTTGATGCTGAAACGGTTTATCCCGAAATGGCTTGACGGTCTGGTCAATGGCGGCCGCAGAGAAATTCTGCGGTCGCTTTTTTTATTGCAGCTTGTATGGAAATGCGTATATCATTATTACGAACGGTAGAATATACGCGCCGGAAACGGCTTCTGCCGTCAACAAACTGTATATTTCGGGGTGGAGTGTAAAATTTGTGGATATATACAAATTTTATCAGGGGAAATATTGACAAATAGAGCTAATTGTGATATAATATATTAAAAATGTTGTTTTGTTTATCTTTAGTCAAATATATCGGAATGATCGTAAAAAATATTTTATAGAGGTGAGTATTATGACGCCAGAGCAGCAGATGCACGAGGAAGAGTATGCACGCGCACGAAGCCGCTATGAGGACGCCAGTATGGAAAAGCGGCGCGCCGAAAATGAGATCGCTGAGATCCAGAACCGCAGACGCAGCATTCTGAACGAGATAAATCAGCTCCAGGCAGATAAGAAAAAGTTTGAAGGCTCACAGAGCGAGATCACCAAGAGCATTTCAAGCAGCAATACCTTCGATGACTGTCTGAAGGATTCGGACAGCAAGCTCACTGCTGCTTCGCAGGGCTTTCTTGCTATCGGCTCTGCGTCTCACAGCAAGCTGCAGGATCTGAATGTGGTTTTCAATGATAAGAATACCAAGACAAAGAGTTCGATAACTTCGGTTTTCTCAGGGTTGAAAACTGTCAATCAAAATCTTGAGAACAAGATCACTGAACTCAAGAACCGTATCAGTCAGCTCGAGACCGAAGAGGCTAACGGCAGGAACAGAGAACACTCCCTCGCCAATTATGCCTCAGAACAGGCGAGCAGAATGAACAGTGCTGCTGCCGATATGGCATATCACAGGAGACATATGTCCTGATAAAGCAGATCTGCCGCATTTATGCGGAACGATAAAATTTCAAATCCAAGTTTAGGAGGTCTACCTATGGCAACGATTTCATTATACAAGGATAAGGTCAATGGCGTAGGAAGCCTTCTTGACGACATCATCAAGTCCGTGAACAACCTTGATGTTCAGCTCGGAACCCTCAAGAACACTCTTCAGGGCGTTGACAGCAGCACCTGCAACCTTCAGGATACTGTCGACAGCATCAGTTCCTCCTCAAAGTCCGAGAAGGATAAGATCGCCGATCTGAAAAAACTCAACGGTAAGCTCACTGATTTCATTGAAACTACGACCAACAGAGATAACTCTGCCCGTGACGAGATCAACAAGCAGAAGGACGACTTTTATACCAAGTATAAGTATCTCAAACCTGAATGCGAGAAATCGCGTACTGAGAAATTCGTTGAATCGCTGAAGAAGGTTTGTGACTGGTGTAAGGAGCACTGGAAGCTCATTGCTACTATCGTTATAGTAGTTGTTTCCGTTGCTGTTCTCCTTATTCCCGGTGTCGGCCCGATCATTGCCGGAGCTTGCTGGGGAGCTATCATGGGTGCTGTTATAGGCGGCGTTTCAGGGGGGCTTGAGAGCATGGCGCAAGGAGGCTCCTTCCTTAAAGGCTTTGAGGACGGAGCGCTTTCAGGTGCGATCAGCGGCGCGATAAGCGGTGCTGCATTTGCAGGTATCGGTCAGCTCGGAGCGGCTGCCGGAAACGGTCTCAACGCTCTAAAGAACGGAGCTGCCTGCACCAGCAAGATAGGTAAAGTCATAAAGGGTACTGCTGCGGTCACAAAGGTAATGGATACTGCTATGGGCGGCTTTGATATGGTCGCTATGGCGGATAAGTACTTCGGCAGCGGTAATATCGCAGCTCTCAATGACAAGCTGCACAGCAGCAAGGCATACAACTTCTTCCAGACGGGCGTCAGTGTGACTGCTGCGTTTACCGGCGGTATGACGTCTACGATGAAGTGCTTCATTTCCGGTACGCTTGTTATGACAGCTTCCGGAAAAGTTCCGATCGAAACGATAAAAACAGGGGATATGGTGCTTGCAACTGATCCCGAAACTATGCAGACCGGATTTAAGCCGGTCCTCGAAACTTATATAAGAGAGACCAATACTCTCGTTCACCTTACTATTAACGGTGAGGAGATAGTTTCAACCTATGACCACCCCTTCTTCGTCAAGGGACAGGGCTTCGTGAATGCTGTCAACCTCTGCATCGGTTCAGTTCTTCTTAACTCCAAGGGCGAGGAACTCGTCGTTGAGCAGATATTCAGAGAAGAACTCAAGGACGGAGAAACAGTCAAGGTCTATAACTTTAAAGTTGATGATTATCATACTTACTTTGTTGGTGAGAATACTATTCTTGTTCATAATGCAGATTATGACACTGCACTTATTTCTAAAAATATGAAAGAACGAATTCCTAACGATGAATTAGAACCTCCAACTAAGAGAGGAAATGCTCCGATTAGTAAGAAAGATGGAAAGCCCATTGAAATACATCATAATGAGCAAAATCCTAATGGCCCATTTTATGAAAAAACCAGAACAGATCATCGCTTAGGTGAAAACTATAAGAAAAACCATCCTGATTACAATAAGGGAAGTAAGATAAATAGATCACATTTTAAAACGCAGCAAAGGAATTATTGGGCAAGTGAATGGGATAGAGGAAGGTGGAAGTGATAAATGAACAAGTATAAATATTTTGAAAATGTTAAGGAAAATGCATATTTTACTGAAGCACCTTGTCAGTTTTGTGGTGCTACAGAAAACTGCTTAGATGGAGCGTTTTTTGAAAGAGATGATATTGAATCAATATGTCTGAATTGTTTTGAAAAGAAAATTGTAGAGGTTGATATTCCTGATTATATAAGAGATAGAATAAAAAAAGATTCTGAAAAAAAGTTCGGTGAGCTGAGGTTTACGCCGCCTGTGCCTTGGATACAGAATAATGATTGGCCTGTTTGCTGTGATGATTATATGGTGTTTATTGGCGAATGGGAACAAGATGACTTTATTAAAGCATCAGAAAACAATGACGGAAAAGCTCTTTTGAAAAAACTTTTGCATGAGGATTTAATTGAACTGGTTGAAAACTGGGACGCTTTATGGGATGATATTGGATATGAGACGGCGGCTTTTGTTTTTAAATGCCCTTATTGTGGCAAAACAGTTGTGATTTGTCAAGATTACTAAGCTTTATGCAATCAATTTGCACCGAAGCAATAGCTTCAGAAGGAAATTAATATGGATGAAAACAAAATAGCATCGCTGATAGCTGATTCGCGCCTTGCATTTATACAGGGTAATTACAAGGAGTCGCTGCTGCTCGCGAAAAAGGCTCTCGAGGAAGAACCTGATAACGCAGACGCTCACCAGTGTGCAGGAAACGCGCATATGTCCTTCGGCGACTACACTTCAGCGATAGACAGCTATAAATCCGCTGTCGGATGCGAACCGGACAACGGTGACAGGTACTTCAATCTCGGTTATGCCTACGCCAGTAACGACCAGTCGGCGGAAGCCCTTGCGATGTTTGCCAAGGCGGACGAGACAGGCTGTTCGCCGAACGTTGTTGGTCAGCTTTACAAGATAATGGGTATGCTGTGCTTTGATATGGGCAGATACGAGGATGCTGTGCTGAACTTCATCAAGGCTGAAAAGATCATCGGCATTGATATGGACATACTCCAGCGCAAGTCTCTGAGTTACAGTATGAACGGCGATACTTCCCCGGCTATCGAGGTCGCAAACCAGATGAAGCTGCTCGCACCGACGGACTACGTCGGATACCGCATCTCGTTCAATATCCTCCTTCAGGAGGAAAGGCTCGAGGAAGCCGAAAAGGAACTCGACCGCGCGGAACGTTTTGCAAAGCCCAAGCCGGAGATCTTCTTCGACTGGGTAGCATATGAAACCGCACGTTACAAACTCGACGGCGACAAGTCTCATCTTGAAGTTGCCCTTCAGAAGATAAGCGACGGTCTCTGCGTGCTTGAACCGTCCGTCAGTGAGGTCATCGACAGCTATGTGAATGCTGCTGACGTATACATAGAGCTCGAGAACGCCGATATGGCTCTGAACTGCCTTTACGCTGCTGAAAATCCGATACATTCCTTCAATCACGGTTTCTCGGTCATCGAGCTTCCGGATAAGGAGATAAGACCGGTCAGCAGACCGAGCGAGCGTGACATCAACCACGCCATTGAGGCTGCAAGGCGTAAGTACGGCGACAGAAGGCTCGAGGCAATGGGCAGGGAGCTTATTCGAAAGAACCGCAGAAGCAATCCCGATGCAGAGGAGTATATGACTCCGCTTGCTGAGACGCAGCCCGAAGCTGAGGAGATATACACCCTCGGCAATGACGAAAAGGCGACATATTCTATGGATAAGCTCGA
This sequence comes from Ruminococcus flavefaciens, assembly GCA_902766595.1. GTDB lineage: Bacteria > Bacillota > Clostridia > Oscillospirales > Ruminococcaceae > Ruminococcus > Ruminococcus flavefaciens_U. The sequence goes on from CACXEJ010000074.1 coordinate 31,168, forward strand.
TCATATATACCGCCTTTACGTTGCAGCCTATACATTGAAGAAAGATACTGCGAATATCCGGACATATGCCTCAAAGCTGGCAAACAGTCAGGATACGCAGAGCAAATACATAGGAAAGTACAGCCTCGTCAAGGCACTCAAGGATGAGGGCTACGAGAAAACAGACGAGGAATATGAGGCATTGCAGAAATTCCTGCGAAATGCTATGATCAAGGATCCGGCTGATCTGCTTGCGCTCAATTTCAGAGTGCAATGCTGCATAGATCTCGGCAAATACGATGAAGCTGAAAAGCTCTGCTCGCTGCTTTCAGAGGACCTGAGAGCTCCGCTTAAAGAGCAGATCGAAAAGGCTCGTTCAGGAGGTGAGGCTTAATGGCTTGGCTGAGAGAAGATCTTGTAGTCGATGAGGAGAAATTCAATACGGCAGCTGCCGATATGAGAGCTCTGAAAACTCGCACAAATGCCCTCAAAACAAAACTTGAGGGAATGTATGACAGCCTTGCCGGTGCAATGGATACCCCGGCTGGAAAACAAGCCCAGCTCGAGGCAAAAAACGTGTTACTAAAACCAGTTGAAAATATGTCGCTTGTTGTCGGTCATATTTCCGAAACATTGGATCTTATTATCGGAAGCGGCTACTACAAGGACGTTTTCACAGGTTTTGAAGAATTAAGTCATTTATTTTAGGAGGTAATTATCTATGGCAAAAATGGGTTCAACCGGTACAGTCAATGTGACTATCGAGATGATGTCAAATGCTTTGAGTGCTCTTGAACAGTACGAGGCAACAACTAAAAGTCTTTACACCAGACTCGACAGCGAAGTAAACAACCTTATCCCCGGCAGCTTCTCCGGTTCAGCTGCAACCGGCTTCCAGACATTCTACACCAACAGGATCGAGCCTGTTACAGGTAAGGCACTTACAGAGATCATCGCTACTCTCAGAAACATTTTTGAGTCCATTCAGAAGCAGATCCCCGGTATGGATCAGGGTGTTGACGAGCAGCTCGGACAGGGCAACAACAATGCCGGCGGTTCTGATTCCGACGGTAACTAATTGAAAAGGAGAATTGAATTATGGCAAATTGTAGAATAGTTAATGAAGCAGTAGCAAGCTCAGTTGCAGAGATCAATAACATCGCTTCAGCATATGCAGATGCAGGCAGTACTTTTGAGTCTGCATTCAAGTCCGCAATCGCTGATATGGAGGGTGATGCTAAGGACGCACTCGTTCAGTTCTTCGACACAAAGGTCAAGGATTTCATCACAAGCATGGACTCAGGTCTTCCCGCAATGGTAAAGGGAATGGCTGATCTTCTCGAAGCAAACCGTGCAAACTTTGAGAATGTTGATGCACAGATCGCTGCAAGCATTTCGGGCGGCTGATAATACTTTTCAAGCTAATGATAATCGGGTGCAGCTCTGTTTGATCGCTATGATTGCGGCAGGGCTGCACTTTGTGTAAAGGAAGTAAAGGGTATGGCATTCAGGGTACTGAGCGAAAAAGAGCTGGCTCTGCTCTCTGAAAAGGAGAGACAGATCTACGAAACTGAATATAAGGAATATTCCGAACGCAAGGCGTTTGTTGAAAGGCTCGAGTATCTTGATGGAGTCAAATTTCCGAAGGTCAAGCCTAAGAAGCCTTCTATCAAAAGGATAAAGAGTCCGGACATTTCTGTTAAGATGAATGAGCCATTCAGGGCTGTTCAGCCGGAGAGTCTCAGGGACGGGAAGCTCTTTTCGCGCACAAGCGGAAAGCAGTTCACTCCTCCTGTCATCGGTGATGCAAAAGTGACCGGCATACCGGCTGTCACTTTGCCCAAGGCTGAAAAACGCAGAAGTGTTGAGGAGTACAGGCTGAAACCATTCACGGCTTTTGATTTTTCCCGCGCCAGTAAGCAGAACGAGACTGTTCTGCACGATGTCAGTGCGGCTCATATTTCCGAAGCTAAGGTGAGTGCGCTGCCCGGTGTCAGCATCGTGTCGGCAGCAGGTGTATCTGCGGATATACCTGAGTATTCCGTTACGGAGCCGGTAAAGGTCCCGGTATGTGACGCAGGCGGTTTTGGAGCGGTAAGCATACCCGATGCCGAAGTAAAGCTCCCGGCAGGAGTAGTCGTGCCTTCTGACGGAATTTCCGTAAAGGAACGCGCAGTTCCGGACTATAAGTGTACTGAAATGCCTGAGATCAGGATCGCGGAGGCAAGCGTATCTAAGGTTGAAACAGGCGGACAGTTCAAGGCGGAGGTTCCCGGAGTCGTTACCGCAAAGGCTGATGTTCCCAACGTC
>CACXEJ010000075.1 GCA_902766595.1 Ruminococcus flavefaciens
ACTGCCGACAGGGGACAGTTTTATAAATGCAATGACGTAGCGCAAACGAAATCTGACGTGTCTGCCAATTTCACCACACCCGCATATCAATTATTTGAAGTAACGCATTTTATCATTTATTACATCATATTCAGCAAGAATAATATCTCCAAGCAAATGATGATATGTTTTAAAGTAATACTCAGCAAGTGATTCTTTTTTCTTTGGGTGATTAGCTTTAAACATAACTATGTATTTAGTATAAGAACCTTTCAGTAAAGACATAAAGAAAACAGCTTCATTCAAGGTACGAATTTTAGCGCTTGGGACGTTACCTGTTTCTGTCCAAGTGTATCTTTTACATTCAATAACTATTTTAGATTCTTTATTTACAATATCGAAAAAATGATTCTTTTCAGGGCTACCAATTGGAAGTCCAACTTCCATTTCAAAACTACCTTTATACTCAGGCTTTGATGCGAACCATTCACAAACTGCTTTTTGAAATTCCTTTCCGCGAGGAGTATTTTCACTATTGCTCATTTTAATCCTCCAATAACGTAGCGTGAACGAAATCTGACGTGTCTGCCAATTTCACCACATCCGCAAAATAAAGTTACAATTCCGCATATGCACACAGAATTGTAACTTTGTAATCATAGTCAGCTTATTTCTTATCAGCTTTATCGGAAGGCTTTTCGGATTTTTTGTCCTCAGCGGCAGGAGCAGCTTCTTCAGCTTTATCCTCCTTGGCTTCCTCAGCAGCCTTAGCTTCTTCGGCAGCCTTTTCAGCAGCTTCTCTTTCGGCTTCTGCCTTTGCAGCAGCTTCTCTTTCTGCACGTTCCTTGTCGGCTTTTTCCTTAGCTTCCATATGCTGAGCAGCTTCTTTTCTGAGACGTTCAGCGTTAGCAGCTTCCTCCTCAGCTTTTATGAGAGCTTCCTTTTCAGCGCGTTCACCGGCTGACTCGCTGTAAATATCCTCATCGGCGAGACTTCCGACGAAATTGAGCTGTTTTACAGGTATTCTCTTCAAGGGAGAATAGACGAATTTGCTGCACGAATAAGCACAGTCAACGAGACCTCTTTTTTCGCAGAGAACCTTATTTCCGTCTCTTGCGCGCTTACCGTTCTGGCAGTAGTCGCACTTGGGAGCAATATTTTTATCGAAGTAGTTTCCGCTTTTAAAAATGGAGAGAATTCCCAAATTAATCACCTCAAATAATATATCTAAAACATATTATATCACAAGATAATGGATTTGTCCAGTCATTTTTGAAAAAAACTGTACAATTTCTAAAGTATTGATAGATATTACGGCTTATCGGCAAATCGGAATAAAGTCAGAGCAGATCGAAGAGATCAGGGAAGACCTGCATTTCGGTATTGATAGCATATTGTTATCGGTTACTAACTTGCTTTGATTGACACAATGAAGGGGAAATGTTATAATATTAACAGCGGAAGACAGGATTTATTCTGTGTTTGGCTGAAATGTAACAATGTGTTTTCGGACAGCAGGGTGGAAACTCTGTTATCGGACGGCAGTTAATACTTGAAAAGCAGGTTTATAGCTCCGTCCGTGTTGTCCGCGGACGGTTTTTTGTTGCCCTGAGGAGGCATTATGGATAATAAACGAATAGCCGTTGCGGCGATAGTAATAGACGAACCGGAGGCAGTTCCTTCAGTAAACGAGATACTTCACGAATACAGCGGCTTAATTATAGGAAGAATGGGAATTCCGTACAAAGAGCGCGGAATATCGCTCATATCGGTTGCGCTTGACGCTGAGCCGGACATTATAAGTGCGTTTACCGGCAGACTCGGTCAGGTGAGCGGAGTTTCGGTAAAGGCAGCCATATCAAAAAAGTGAGGCAGTTATGAGAAGAAGCGACAGGGAAGTTACTGACAAGGTGGCAATTGAGGAGTTCATAGCCGGAGAGAAGATAATGCGTGTAGGCTTCTGCGACTGCGGTGAGGTGTACATCGTTCCGGTCAATTACGGATATTCGGTCGATGACGGGATGTACACCTTCTATTTTCACGGTGCAAAAGCCGGGCGCAAATTTGAGCTTGCTGAGAGTATGCCGGCTGTCGGATTTGAGATCGACGGCAGATACTCCCTTATCCCGGCGGAAACTGCCTGTGACCATTCTGCGGAGTTTATGAGTGTTGTCGGCACTGGCAGGCTGAGTATCATAAACGATAACAATGAAAAGATAAAAGCCCTGAACTGCATAATGAAGCAGGTGTCAGGCAGAGATATATGGGATTACCCGGAGAAGCAGCTGGATGGCACAGCTGTTTTCAGGCTCAGAGCCGAAAAAATGTCTTGTAAGGCAAAATGAATTCAGGAGGATATTAATATGTATGATGTGAAATCTCTCAAGGCAGAGGAATTTATAAGCGACGAAGAGGTGCTTGAGACTCTCAGATACGCTGACGAGCATAAGAACGACCGCAAGCTCATCGACGAGATACTCGAGAAGGCAAGACCTAAAAAGACCGGCAGGGGAGTTGAGTGCGCAGGACTCTCACACCGTGAAGCAAGCGTTCTGCTTGCCTGCGAAGATCCGGAGGTCATCGAGAAGGTCTACGCTCTTGCGCGCGAGATCAAGGAGGCTTTCTACGGTGACAGAATAGTTATGTTCGCGCCGCTCTACCTCTCGAATTACTGCGTGAACAAGTGCGTTTACTGTCCTTATCACTACCAGAATAAGGATATACCGCGTAAGAAGCTGACTCAGGACGAGGTTCGTGACGAGGTCATCGCGCTTCAGGATATGGGACACAAGAGACTTGCTATCGAAGCAGGTGAGGATCCCGTAAATAATCCGATCGAGTATATTCTCGACTGCATCAAGACCATCTACTCTATCAAGCACAAGAACGGTGCTATCCGCCGAGTAAACGTGAATATCGCTGCGACTACTGTCGAGAATTACAGAAAGCTCCGCGAGGCTGGCATCGGAACATATATCCTCTTCCAGGAGACCTATCACAAGGAGAGCTACGAGGTGCTCCACCCGGCTGGACCTAAGCACAACTATGCTTATCACACAGAGGCTATGGACAGAGCTATGGAGGGCGGCATCGACGATGTAGGACTCGGCGTTCTCTTCGGACTCGACAAGTACCGCTATGAATTTGCTGCACTCCTTATGCACGCAGAACACCTCGAAGCCGTTCACGGCGTAGGACCGCATACTATCAGCGTTCCGCGTCTGAGAAGAGCTTCCGATATAGATCTTGACTCATTTGACAACGGAATAGACGATGATACGTTTGCAAAGATCGTTGCTTGTATCCGTATCGCTGTTCCGTACACTGGTATGATAATCTCCACCCGTGAGAGCGAGGCTTGCCGCGAAAAGGTCATCGGACTCGGTGTATCGCAGATCTCCGGCGGTTCCAGAACATCTGTCGGCGGCTATGCAGGCTACACTCCCGATGAAAGACCTCACGATACTGAGCAGTTTGATGTATCAGACCAGCGTTCACTCGACGAGGTTGTGAAGTGGCTTATGGATCTCGGCTATATCCCGTCATTCTGCACAGCATGCTACCGCGAGGGACGTACAGGAGACCGCTTTATGGCACTCTGCAAGGTCGGACAGATACAGAACTGCTGCCACCCGAACGCTCTTATGACTCTTCAGGAGTACCTGACGGACTATGCTTCGCCTGAGACAAAGGCAGTCGGTGAAGCTCTCATCGCCCGTGAGATACAGAATGTGCCTGACGAGAAGCGCCGTGCAAGGGCTATTGAGTACCTTGACGAGATAAAGAACGACGGCAAGCGCGATTTCAGATTTTAAACCGTTGACAGCAAAGTGTTGACAAAATGCCGCCGGTGTGTTAATATATAAATGATATAATATAGTGCATACACTGGAGGAGAAAGAAATGTACGAATTAATGGCACTTATGGACGCTGCTGCTGCGACCGGAGACAACTTTCCGGCTAAGAAGCTGATAGCGATCGCAGTTATAGCTGTCGGAGTTCTCGTACTTCTCGGAGTCCTCTCTATCGCCCTCGGCAAGGACGACGATGAGGAAGAAGAGCAGGATAATTCCAAGAAGGACAACAGCAAAAAGTAAACATCAGAGCTCTATGCCTCCGCATATACTATTTAAAAATAGTTGTGCGGAGGCGGTTTTTATGATAAGCAGTCTTGAGGAGCTGCGGCGGAAAGAGGTCATCGACATAACGAGCGGCGAACGGCTCGGCTACATAGACGACGTGCGCATCGACCTTGAAAGCTCGACGGTCACTGAGCTCGTCATATACGGCAGAGCGCGTGTGCTCGGCATTTTCGGCAAGGAGGACGATGTGGTGATACCCTGCGGAGATATAAGAGTTGTCGGGAGCGATGTCGTACTTATTAAAAGGAGCGTTACACCGGAATTGTCGGCTGCAACAAAAAATGACGGAAGAATTTCACAAATTCCGTCTGAATGAACAAGGATAAATCCCTTGCAATTTCTGAGATAATATGCTATAATATTAAGGCAATTCGCACGCTGGGTTTTTACGGATCGGTGCGCTGAGGGTTCAGCGTTGTCCGTGAGCTAAGTCCGGCGGAGGATAATTTAACCAATTTAAGGAGGACTACACAATGGGAGTAGTATCAATGAAGCAGCTTCTTGAGGCTGGCGTTCACTTCGGACATCAGACAAGAAGATGGAACCCGAAAATGGCACCGTACATTTTCACAGAAAGAAACGGAATTTACATCATCGACCTTCAGAAGACAGTCAAGAAGCTCGAAGAGGCTTATATGTTCGTTCGTGACATTGCAGCTCAGGGCGGCGAGGTTCTCTTTGTAGGTACAAAGAAGCAGGCTGGCGATTCTGTTAAGGAAGAGGCTACAAGAGCTGGCGCTCACTATGTAAACGCAAGATGGCTCGGCGGTATGCTCACAAACTTCAAGACAATCCAGACAAGAATCAGAAGACTTGAGCAGCTCCACACTATGGAAGAAGACGGCACTTTCGCTCTTCTCCCCAAGAAGGAAGTTGTTAAGCTCAACCTTGAGATAGAAAAGCTCGAAAAGTTCCTCGGCGGTATCAAGAATATGAAGAAGCTCCCCGCAGCACTCTTCATCGTTGACCCCCGCAAGGAAAAGATCGC
>CACXEJ010000076.1 GCA_902766595.1 Ruminococcus flavefaciens
AAATAATTGAGCTGTGAAGCTCGTTTGTAAGGAGGTGCCACAATGGCTGTACCGAAGAGAAAAACTTCCAAAGCAAGACGTGATAAGAGACGTTCTGCAGTATGGAAGCTGGAGACACCTGCAATGTCCAAGTGTGACAACTGCGGCGCATACAAGGCTCCGCACAAGGTTTGCAAGAACTGCGGTTTCTATAAGGGCGTAGAGGTTCTTAAGATCGACGCTGAATAATCGTCAGAGTACGATGACTGAAGAAGGAGAGGAGGAGAGATCCTTCTCTCCTTTTTGTGATAATTAGTGTATCATCAATTGCAGTGAACGCTAAAACTATTTGGTGTTTGCTGAAATAACGGCTGGAGAAGATTTTATGGTCAGGATCAAAAGTTTAATAACCGGATCTCCGGCGGCAAGGGCAGGCGTTACAGCCGGTGATCTGCTTGAAAGCATCAACGGGCACACCGTAAAGGACGTCCTTGACTATATGTACTATGCCGCTGAGACTGATATTGATCTTGACATTGTCAGGGACGGAGAAAAGCTGGAGTTTCATATTGCCAAGGACGAGTACGACGACCTCGGTCTCGAATTCGACACCTTCCTGATGGACAGCAAGCAGTCGTGCAGCAACAAATGCGTGTTCTGCTTTATTGACCAGATGCCGCCCGGAATGCGTGAGACGCTCTATTTCAAGGACGATGACGCGCGTCTTTCGTTCCTTCAGGGAAACTACGTTACTCTGACCAACCTCAAGCAGGAAGACATCGACCGTATCATACAGATGAAGCTGAACATAAATGTTTCAGTCCATACAACAAATCCTGAGCTCCGCGTGAAGATGATGCACAACCGTTTTGCCGGTGAGAAGCTGAAATTCATCTGGCAGCTTGCCGAGAACGGTATAAAGCTGAATTGTCAGATAGTGTGCTGTCCGGGACTCAATGACGGAGAGGAGCTTAAACGTTCCCTGCGCGATCTCGGAAGCCTTATGCCGAATATCAGCAGTATGGCAGTCGTACCGGTCGGCGTGACGAAGTTCCGCGAAGGACTTTTCCCACTGAAAACCTTCACCAGTGAGGGTGCAGGCGAGACGATCGACATAATCGAGTCGTTTCAGAGGGAGTTCCTTGAAAAGTTCGGCACGAGAACAGTTTTCCCGTCTGATGAGTTCTATCTGCTTGCAAAAAGGGATATACCTCCGGCTGAGGTCTACGAGGATTATCCGCAGTATGAAAACGGCGTGGGTATGCTGCGTTCGCTTATGGACGAATTTTCGCAGGCACTCGATATGGCTGAATGGGAGGGCGGAGAACGTCACGTTACTATCGCGACCGGTTACAGTCCCTATCCGATAATGTGTCAGCTTGCGAGACAGGCGGAGGAATGCTTTCCGCTGCTGAAATGTGACGTCTGCTATATCCGGAACGACTTCTTCGGCGCTACTATAACCGTCACGGGACTCATCACGGCTCAGGATCTTATTGCCCAGCTCAAGGGCAGGGATCTCGGTGAGCAGCTCCTGCTTTCTAATTCAATGATAAGGCGTGACAGCGATGTTTTCCTTGACGACCTTACAATATCTGATGTTGAACGCGAACTTAACGTGTCAATACGCACCTCAGCCAGCGACGGTTTTGAGCTGCTCGATGCGATAATGGGAATAGAATACTAACAATTATCTGAAGAAAGGAGATGTAAGAATATGTCGATACCGATAGTTGCGGTGGTAGGACGTCCTAACGTAGGAAAGTCTACTCTCTTCAACAAGCTGATAGGACAGAGACTCTCTATCGTTGAGGACACTCCCGGTGTTACCCGTGACCGTATCTACTCAAAGTGCGAGTGGAGAGGCAAGGAGTTTATGATAGTCGATACCGGCGGTATAGAGCCGGACAGCGATGACGTTATCCTGTCACAGATGAGGCGTCAGTCCGAGCTTGCTATTGAAAAGGCAGACGTTATCGTTTTTGTTACGGATATACGCTGCGGAGTTACTGCGGACGATTATGCAGTTGCTCAGATGCTCCTCAAGAGCGGAAAACCGATAGTTCTTGCAGTAAATAAGTGTGATAGTCTCGGTGAGCCTCCTATGGAGCTCTACGAGTTCTACAATCTCGGACTCGGAGATCCTTATCCGATCTCTTCTGTACACGGACACGGAACAGGTGATATGCTCGATAAGATATTCGACTATCTCCCGGACGGCAATGAAGAGGAGTATGGTGACGATGTTATAAAGGTAGCCGTTATCGGTAAGCCTAATGCCGGAAAGTCCTCTCTTATCAACAAGATAGCAGGTGAGGAGAGAGTTATCGTTTCAAATATTGCCGGAACCACCCGTGACTCAACGGATACGGTCATCGAGAATGAATACGGCAAATTCGTATTCATTGATACAGCAGGTATCCGCAAAAAGTCCAAGATAACTGAAAAGATCGAGCATTACAGCGTTCTCAGGGCATATATGGCAGTTGACCGCGCAGACGTATGTGTTATTATGCTTGACGCTGCTGAGGGCTTTACCGATCAGGACTCAAAGGTCGCAGGTTATGCTCACGAACAGGGCAAAGCCTGTGTCGTTGCCGTAAACAAGTGGGATCTTGTTGAAAAGGACGACAAGACAATGCAGGAGTACCGCACAAAGCTCGAGAATGATTTCAGCTTTATGTCCTATGTACCCTTTGTATTCATTTCGGCTAAGACCGGACAGCGCATCAGCAAGCTCTATGAGCTGATAAAGTACACCTATGGACAGAACAGTATGAGAATTTCGACCGGTATGCTCAACGACGTCCTTGCATATGCAACGACTCGTGTTCAGCCGCCGTCGGACAAGGGAAGAAGACTTAAGATATACTATATGACTCAGCCTTCAACAAAACCGCCGACGTTCGTAACATTTGTGAACCGTGCGGATCTGTTCCATTTCTCATACAGAAGATACATTGAAAATCAGATACGTTCGACGTTCGGACTTGAAGGAACGCCGGTCCGCTTTATTGTGCGTGAGCGCGGAGGGAATGATAAGTGATGAGAGTAATAGTATCGCTGCTTCTTGCAGCTTCATTCGGATACTTTCTTGGCAGCTGCAATTTTTCGATAATAGTAGTAAGGTTTATGAAGGGCAAGGACATCCGTGATATGGGAAGCCGCAATGCTGGTCTTACCAATACATTAAGATGTGCCGGAAAGACCTGTGCGCTCCTGACACTTATCGGCGACCTGATGAAGGGTGTTGTGGCAGTCGGTCTTGCGAGATTTTTCTGCTGGCTGCTCGATGCAGGACTTTCGCCCGGAAACGACACTCATTATATCGGTTATATCGCAGGCTTCTTTGCGGTAATCGGACATATTTTCCCGATATACTACGAATTCAAGGGCGGCAAGGGCGTACTTGTCGGCGTTTCGACGTTCCTTGTAGTTGATTTCAAGGTATTCATCGCACTGCTTGCGATCTTCATAGTAATACTGTCAATATCAAAGTATGTATCGCTTGCCTCGATAGTAAGCGCAACATATTGTCCGCTTGCGACACTGCTTATGTCGTGGATAGTGGACGGTGACGGTTTCGGCAGAAGTCTGCTGTATGCGGCGATGTCGCTGCCGATGGCGGCTATGGTCGTATGGATGCACCGTTCAAATATCGAACGTCTCCGCAACGGCAATGAAAACGTTTTCACGTTCCACACAAAAATGTGACGAAGGGAAGGTATCAAGCTATGGCAAATATTGTTATACTCGGTTCGGGAGGCTTTGGTCTCAGTCTTGCGATAATGGCTGAACACAGCGGAAAGCACAAGGTAACAGTCTGGTCAAAATTCCAGTCTGAGATCGATGACATAAGAAAGCACGGCGAGCATATCCAGAAGCTGCCGGGAGTGCCTGTTTCGGAGAGTATCGCTCTCACCAGCGACATTTCCTGCATAAAGGGCTGCGATATGCTGATATTCGGTATCCCGTCGTCGTTCGTGCGCGATGTTGCAAAGCTCGCAGCACCCTACGTTGAGCCCGGAATGGTCATTGTGAATACCGGCAAGGGACTTGAGGAGGGAAGCCTAAAAACTCTCAGTCAGGTCATCGGCGAGGAGATACACACAGATAAGCTGGTCGTTCTTTCCGGACCTTCACACGCTGAGGAGGTTGCCCGCTGCATACCCACAACTATCGTTGCTGCTTCCGAAAACAAGTCTGCAGCAGAGTACGTCCAGACACAGCTCGCAAGCAGCTTTATGAGGATATACCTCAATGATGACGTTAAGGGCTGCGAGATAGGCGGAGCTCTCAAGAACATCATCGCACTCTGCGTTGGAATATGCGACGGTATGGGCTACGGCGACAACACAAAGGCTGCTCTTATGACTCGAGGTATCCACGAAATAGCGCGTCTCGGAAAGGCTTACGGCGCTAATGTTACGACTTTCAGCGGACTTACCGGTATCGGTGATCTTATCGTTACCTGTACGAGTATGCACAGCCGCAACCGCAGAGCCGGTATCCTTATCGGACAGGGCGTTTCTCCGCAGGAGGCTGTTGAGAGAGTCGGAACAGTTGAGGGATATTTCTGCTGCAAGGCTGCATATGATTTAGCAAAGCGCCTTGGAGTCGAGATGCCTATAACCAACCAGCTCAATGACGTTCTCTTCAATGGCGGAGACGTCAGGGAAGCTCTCACAGCGCTTATGAACCGTCCTCAGATTTACGAGGAGATATGAGGTGTAATAATGATAACGATAAGAGAATACAGAGGTCACATACGCAACTGGAAGGCTCTTTGCAGCGAGCTCGGAGTTGACAGCGGACTTCCGAGGGATAAGAGAGAGCTCGCCATCATCGAAGCCGGCTATAAGAAGTGGGGACACGATATAGCTGACCACATTTACGGAATGTTTGCATTTGCACTTTATGACGACGAAAATGATGAGCTCTTCTGTGTTCGTGACCAGTTCGGAACAAAGCCTTTCTACTACTATCAGACGGCAGACGGAAAGCTCCTTTGCAGTCTCTCCATAAGAAACATCATTGCTCAGGAGGGCTTTGTCAAGGAGATAAACCGCGATATGCTCCAGATATATATGAGCCTTACCTATGTTGCAGGCGAGGACACCTTCTTCAAGGGACTCAAAAAGCTGATGCCCGGACACTGGCTCAGCTTCAAAGACGGAAAGCTCACTATCCAGCGCTACTGGAAGCCTGAGTTCAGACCTGATAACAGCAGGAGCCTTGAGGATTTTGCTGACGAGATACACTCGACTCTCACTCACATTATGACTGAGGTCAAGGAGGACGGAGAGGTCGCTGAGTCCTTCCTTTCCGGCGGAGTTGACTCCTCGTATGTACTTGCGATGAGTGACGCAAAGAGAGCTGACTCCTGCGGATATGACGAGGAGCGCTTCGATGAATCGAGAGTTGCTGCAAAGACTGCCGAGCTTCTCAATGTTGAGCATTCCGTTGCCAATATCCAGCCCAAGGACTTCTTTGATGTGGTTCCTTACGTTATGTACAATATGGAGCAGCCTCTCGGTGATGCTTCTGCTATCGTGTTCACACTTGGCTGCCTTGCAACTGCCAAGCATACCAAGCTCTGCTATTCCGGAGAAGGTGCAGATGAATTCTTCGGCGGCTACAATATGTACCGCAACGCTGAGCGCTATGGTGACGAGCTGAAGAACTTCTACGTCGGCAACACAAACATAATGAAGGAGGACGAGAAAAAGCGTATCCTCAGACATTATGATGAAAAAGTGCTCCCGATAAACCTTGTAAAGTACATCTACGATGAGACAGAGGGACTCGATCCGCTCACAAAGATGTCCGACGTTGATATACAGATCTGGCTTGAGGGCGACATTTACCTCAACGTTGACAAGATGAGTACCGCAGCCGGTCTTGAGATAAGAATGCCTCTCACAGACCGCAGGATATTCGATATAGCTTCGAGAATGCCTTCTAAGTTCAAGGTGAACGAGGAGCAGAACAAGGTCGCATTCAGAACTGCCGCTGCAAAGGTGCTACCCGAGGAGATAGCTTTCAGGAAAAAGCTCGGATTTATAGTTCCGATACGCATATGGCTCGCTGATGAGCGTTACAACGCTGATGTCAGAGCGAAGTTCAGCAGCGATATGGCAGCAGAATTCTTTGACCTCAGCGAGATCAAGGCGATCTACGACGAGTATGTCGGCGGAAACTCCGATAACTGGCGTAAGGTCTGGACAATTTATACCTTCCTCGTATGGTATGAGGAGTACTTCGTTAAGAGGTAAAATATATAAAAGTGGGCGAGCGGAACTCGCCCCTACATTTGTGACTATAATGTCGTATTGTGTAGGGGTGGCGTTCCGCCGCCCGCTGTTTCAATATTTTTGTGGTGATAAAACATAAGCACTAACCTTTGAGGTTAGTGCTTGTTGTTTATATGGGAATTGAATTCTTCCTTGAGTTTTGATAATTGCTGGCGGAATGAATTATCCGCATCGAAGCTGAGCTTCGGGAAGGCTTTTTCGATACGCTTCATATAGTAGCCCTTATTTTCATAAGCTGCTTTGTATTTAGCGCGGAGCTCATTGAACTTAGCCTTCTGAGCCTCTGACAACTCGTCGAGTTCATCTTTCTTGGATTTTGCAGTTTCAACGGCGTCAAATATATGCTCGCCGGTCTTATCGGAGATCTTTCTCATCTGCGACGAGATGTCGTTAATGAGAGTTATGCGCTGTCTGATGTGAACGATAGCGGCAACGGTCACGATCATATCGCTTGTAAATCCGATGAGGAAAACTGTTATCGCAGTCATACCGAGAAAATGCGGAAGGGAAGCGACGAACGATTCCACAGCCGGGTGAATGAGCCGCACGGTGACAATGCAGGCAACTCCCCACAGAAGCGAAAATTTCAGGCAGATATAGCCGCCGACGTTGAGCCGTTCCTTGGAATAATCCCACCACTGCATATGGAAGATCTTTTCGAGAACGAAACCTGTCAGCAGTTCGAGTGCGCTCGTGAGTATGACAGAGCCCGTAAACAGTATGATGAGGTTGCCTTTGAGCGGTTCGAGAGCACCAGTGACCAGAATAACTCCGAAGCCGTAGATCGGGCAGTATGGACCGTTCAGAAAGCCTCTGTTGATGAAACGCCCGTGTTCAAGAGCCTGATACACCACCTCAAGACACCACCCGAAAAAGGCATATATCATAAAATAGAGCATATTTGAGTAAAGCTCAGGCAAGAGAAAGCTCCTTTCGTATCAATAGCCGAGTTCTTCACCGACGATGATGACTTTAATGCGGTTTTTGTGGCGCTGCTGAGCCGAAATGAGGTAATTGCAGCAGATACGGCTGTCAGATGAGCAGCCGTCTGAGATCTGGCGGTCAGCCTTTGAGAGCGAAACACATTCGCCCTTTGAACCGCAGTATGTATCGCAGTTCAGGCGGACGCAGTTCGGAGGAGCTGCTTCGGTCTTTACTCTTATCTCAGCCTCGTTGAGGTCACGGACTATCTTGTTATAGCCGGCGATGATGATAACTGAGTCCGGACCGTAAGCAATAGCAGCGATACGGTTGCTGTTGCCGTCAACGTTGTATAGGACGCCTGACTCTGTTATAGCATTAGCGCTGGAGATAAAGACATCTGCTGAAAACGAAGCACGGTATATCTGCTTAGCTTCCTCGGGAGTCTGAGCCTTTGAGCGGTCGATGTAGTTATATCTGCCGGAATTGAGAAGATCGGGGATACCGCACTCCTTCATACTTACAGAGCCGCCGTGAGTTACGGAGCAGCCCTCGGGCATAAGTGACTCTACAATGCCCTTGACCTCAGCGGCAGTCTCAGCGTAGTAGAACTCCATATTGTTCTTTTTGAGGTTCTCGCCGACCTGCATAATACGGTTTTTTATAGCAGTTTTTTTATTGTTGTCCATCTGGAATACCTCCTAAATAATAGTATGCCGGACATATGTCCGGCATACGCATTTTATAGATTTACAATATTATCAGCCGTTATCGGGTTCAAGAACGGAATAGTTACCGTCATCGCGCTTATAAACGACATTTATCATACCGGTATCGGCATTTGTGAACATAAAGAACTCGTGGTCGAGCATATTCATCTGAAGAATAGCCTCGTCAACATTCATCGGGCGCATCTTGAACTTCTTGTGCTTGATGACCTCATAGTCAACTGTATCGGGAACAGGATAAGCAAATGCTTCCTTGAAAGCTGTATCCTTGAGCTTCTTCTCGACCTTTGTCTTATTCTTTCTGATCTGTCTGATTATCTTATCAATAGCGTCATCGAGAGCAACATACTTGTCCTCAGCTGAACGCTCTGCGCGGAAAATCATACTATTGTATTTAACTGTAAGCTCAAGCTCGATCTGTGTCCTGAGCTCTGATATAACGATCTTAGCATCTGCTTCTTCGCCGAAGAATTTACCAAGGCGGGCATCGATCCTCTTTTCTGCATACTCTGTGAAGTTCTGGGGTATCTGCATTTTTTTAGCGGTAATAGTAGTTTTCATAGAAGTCCTCCTTTGAGCTATGGTAAGACCACAGCTTTACTTTGTAGTTATATTATACCATAATAGCTCGGGACATACAAGTGTTTTTTGTTAATTTTGTAGATAATGCACAAAGAATAATTCAAAAATCAGTAATCTTGCTAACTTAATTAGCTTGTGGAGTGAGTGCGTCGAGCATTACCTGAGTTATATATTCTGCTGTGAGGTAGGTGTTGTTTCTGTCCTCAACGACAACGCAGAAGGCTACCGGAAGCTCAGGATCGGTCACAAAACCGACGAGCAGAGAGTTTTCCTTCTGACCGTTCTGAACCTGCGCTGTACCGCTTTTTACGCCAACGGTATGGTTTCTGATGAGGTAGGTGTAGTTGTTAGCACCGTTGGTGAGCAGGATCTGCTTCATAGAGTCGGCAGTTTTTTCGGAGAAGAGTGCATTTGAATATGAAGTTGAAGCAGTTTCGGTGATCTTGCCCTTAACGTTGGTGACTTCCTTGATGAGGTGCGGCATAGTCATTTTGCCTGTGCCGTTAGCGACAGCGCTCTGCCACATCATAAGCTGTATCGGGCTGACAAGCGTGTCGCCCTGTCCCATACAGCCCCACTGCGTCTGAAAATCGTAGGGATCGGTAAGGTTGGTGGAAGCCTTCTGGCACTCAATTCCGTCAATGTCGATGTACTCAGGTTCAGCGCCGTTTACAGAGTATCCGAGCTTGGTGTACATCTTTTTCAGCTCTTCAAAGTCAAGATCCGGATCTTCAACGAGTTGAGCGAAATAGGGGTTGCAGCTCTTCTCGACAGCCTGCTGGAGCGTAAGGTCGCCGTGACCGTAGAGCTCGTGGCAGTCGATGACCTTGCCGCTTTTGTTGGTGTATTTGCCGGAGCAGCTGAAGGTCTTGGAGAGAAGTCGTTCCGGCCCCATTATTTCGAGTGCAGATATAACTGTTGAGACCTTCTGCGTAGAGCCGGGAACAGTTCCGGACATATTCTTGGACATAAGAGTGCCTTCCCTGAAACTCTTGAGTTCGGAATAGCCCTTTGTGACATCGAGCGAGGGGAGACTTGTGCAGACGAGTATCTCACCGGTCTTGTAGTTGTAAGCGACAGCGCAGCCGTCATTGCCTGCAAAGGCGTTATAGACCGTCCTGTTTGCCTTATGATCGAGGGTGGTGTAGATGGCAGCCTTGCCGCCCTCGTTGACAACTCCCTCTGAGAAGCTGTAATTGTTGAGCTTTTCGATGTTCTTGGCAACAAGTGTATTAGTCATCTGACCTTTGTCGTCACCGATGAGGTTGCCGACATCAATGAAGTAATTATCCTCGTACTTCGAGGTATCGCCCTCTTTGAGTGAGCCGTCGAACAGAACATCTCCGTTTCGGTCGTAGACCATACCGAGAACGTGCTTGTCTGAGTTCATCATATAGAACGCTGATTCGCGCTGTATCTTCACAACAAGAGTTACCATTCCTGCAATGAACAAAACAAGGAAAAGGCTCATTATATGCTGACATCTTCTGATACTTTTCATACAGCCTTCCTCCTTACCGGACGTTTATTGGGGCGATTTGCAGGCGGCTTCGGAGCAGCTGCCGGTTGACCGCCGGTGTTGTCAAGAACAGGGGACTGAGCTGCTGCGAGCATACCTATCATAAATCCGCTGACCATCATCGAGCTTCCTCCGGCTGATATAAACGGGATAGTAACACCGGTGAAGGGGATCATATTGCACGAACCGAAGATATTCAGCGCCATCTGCACGGTGAATGCGGCACATACTCCGGCGGACATAGTAGCGTGGTAGTAGGAGCGTGGGGGATTGATGAGCGGAACTGCGAGCATTATGAGGATAACAAATATCATCATAAGTGCATAGAGAAGTCCCCATTCCTCGCAGACAGTTGCAAAGACAATGTCGTTTTCATGAGCGGCAACGTTGCAGAGGAAGCCGTTTCCGGGACCTTTTCCTGTCCAGCCGCCGTCAGCGATAGCGATGAGAGCCTGCGACTGCTGATAGCCGCTGCCGTTTGTGTCGCTCCATATATCAGCGTGGAGACGCTCCTGAACGTAGGCAGGAGCAAACTTGAAAGCGATGACTGCAATTACAAGCAGAGCAGCCGCAGCTGAAATGTATGTCTTTTTGGAGAGCTTTGCCTTGGGGTAGCATATCCTGAGCAGAAATCCTGCGATATAGATAGCCATAAATGTCGGGAGACTTCCGAGGTCTGCGCACCACCACTGAAGCAGGCATATCACTGCCATAAGTCCGAAAAGTGCGATGTTCTCGTATACGACATTGAAGAGGAGCAACTTGTGCTTTTTCTGCTGCTCGGCAACAGAGGTTGCACAGGCAAGTATAAAGAGCGGCTTGATGAATTCTGAGGGCTGTAGCGATATCGGACCGAGCTGTATCCACATACTTCTTGAGCCAGTGAGTGTGAGTATGAGCACGATACATATGCCGATAGCGATGTATATGAATTTGCGCTTGTTCTGGAGCGACTTGTAGTTCCGGCAGGCAATGAAGCCTACGCGGCAGGCGATAAGGGCAGTTACAGCTGTTATGTAGTGCTTAATGGCATCGCTGTCAAACTTTACCTGTCCGAAGCACGATTGGAATATAACGCTCATATTCAGCACGAGGACAAGCAGGAAGTCGATAGTGTACGAGGTCTGCTTGAAGAAGAGCAGTGCGGTAAAATACGCGACATCGAGGAGCAGAACAGCTCCGGCGATAATAGCAGGATCGGCGATCGAGTTGTAATTGCCGTTTATGAAGACGTTTGCGAGCATAGCCGCGTGTGCAATGAGAACGAAAAGACAGGAGGATACATAAGATAAGGGATTATACATTTTTCTTATCCCTCCTTTTCCTGAAAACCATTCTGTGAGAGCCTATATTGATAACGTCGTTTTCGCGCAGGATAGCTTCCTTGACGAGGTTGCCGTTTATGTAGACACCGGATTTTGAGCCTATGTCCGTGATAGTCCACGCACCGCCGTTTATGGTCATAAGAGCGTGATAGCGTGAAACAGAGAGGTCGGGAATTCGTATATCTGCGGAAGCGTGTCTGCCGATTATGACCTCATCACACCCGAGAGGATAGGCACGTCCCTGTTCAGCGAGTTCCATATCACCCGTGAAGTGTCTCCAGTATTTTTTGTTTGCGCTTTTGTCGGTATAGGCACATATCAGGAGTACCAAAGCGCATATATCGAGGGCTGCCACAGTGACAGCACACAGGATTAGTTCAGTTGAACCCATAATTACCTCCATGGTAAGAATTACGGCATAATGCCGTGCGCGTACTAAATCATTATATCACATAGCGGCTCAATTTTCAATAAGAAACAGCAATAAATTGAGGATATCCGCAAAAAAAGCTGCCGCATAGCCAGCGGCAGCAATAATTGATTATTCTGAGATCTCAGGAGAAGCTGTACCTTCCTGAGCTTCGGACTGTGTATCAGTTTCAGCTGTAACTGAAGTGCACTCGGGAGCGGGCTCTTCAGGCTCAGTGAGAAGTATCTCTTCTGTGAGCTCGCCGCGCATGATCTTTTCAAAGTCAGCACCGTCGATCTTCTCGAACTTGAGCAGATACTTTGTGAGGAAATGTATCTTATCCTCATTTTTGCGGAGAATGTCAGCACAATCGCTGTAAGCTCTCTCGATGATGGTCTTGACTTCCTCGTCAATCTGAGCGGCAACAGACTCGCTGTAATTCCTTGTGTGACCATAGTCCTTGCCGAGGAACACTTCATCGTTGTCAGAGCCGTAAACAACAGTGCCGAGTTTTTTGGAGAAGCCGTACTTCGTGACCATATTTCTGGCAGTCGTAGTAGCTCTTTCGATGTCGTTGGAAGCGCCTGTGCAGATGTCGTCGAGGAAGAGCTCCTCAGCAACACGTCCGCCGAGAAGCATAATAATGCTTTCGCGCATCTGGTTTCTTGAAACGTGCTGGTCGTCTGTATCAGGACGGGTAACAGTAAGTCCGGCAGCCATACCGCGCTGAATGATAGTTACCTGATGAACCTTATCCTGTGTTGGGAGGAAGTAAGCAGCAACAGCGTGACCGGACTCGTGATAAGCGGTAACGCGTCTGTCGTGCTCTGTAACTATCCTTGACTTCTTTTCGGGACCGGCAATGACCTTCATTGTAGCTTCTTCGATATCCTTTTCAGTGATAGCCATTCTGTTTGCTCTTGCAGCAAGGAGAGCAGCTTCATTGAGGAGGTTTTCGAGGTCAGCGCCTGTGAAGCCCTGAGTAGTCTGAGCGATTATCTTGAGGTCAACATCAGGACCGAGCGGCTTGTTCTTGGCGTGAACGCGGAGTATTTCCTCACGTCCCTTGACGTCGGGGTAGCCGACAACGATCTGTCTGTCGAAGCGTCCCGGTCTGAGAAGCGCGGGATCGAGGATATCACGGCGGTTGGTAGCAGCGATAACGATAACACTTTCGTTGCCGGTAAAGCCGTCCATTTCAACGAGCAGCTGGTTGAGTGTCTGCTCACGCTCATCGTGACCGCCGCCGAGACCTGCGCCTCTGTGACGTCCGACAGCATCTATCTCGTCGATGAAAATGATAGCCGGAGCGTGTTTCTTAGCCTGATCGAAGAGGTCTCTTACACGCGAAGCTCCGACACCAACGAACATTTCCACGAAATCAGAGCCTGAGATCGGGAAGAACGGGCAGCCAGCCTCACCTGCAACAGCTCTTGCGAGGAGAGTCTTACCTGTACCGGGAGGTCCGAGAAGGAGGACGCCCTTGGGCACCTTAGCACCGATCTCCTTATACTTGTTGGGGCGCTTGAGGAAGTCAACGATCTCTTCGAGTTCCTGTTTTTCCTCATCAGCACCGGCAACGTCCTTGAAGGTAGCCTTGCGGCCGTTAGCCTGATTTTTGAGATTGGCCTTGCCGAAAGAGGTGTATTTCCCACCACCGCCGCTCTGCTTCATCATAAAGTAGAGGATAGCGCAGCCGAGCAGAACCGTTATAACGACAGGTATGAGCGAATAGAGCCATGTTCTGTCGGTTATCTTGATGAAATTCTGTTCAACAGGCTTCAGATCGGGGTGTTTTTTGTTGTATTCCTTGCGGTAATCCTTGGTATCTTCGAGGAATATGGATACATTCGGCACCTCGTATTTTTTCTTGGAGCTGTCATCGAGCGTCTTATAGGTAAGCTCACCTGTACCGAGATCGAGCTCATAATAGCAGACCTCATAGTTGTCGAAATGCTCCATAACCTCATTATAGCTTGTTTTATCGGCATTTTTAGCAAGTCTTGTGCTGACGAAATAGATACAGCCGATAGCGATAAGGATAATGAGGAGATATGTCATAACGCCTTTGTTTTTTCTTGGTGTCAAAAATTATCCACTCCAATCAATTAGTGTTCCTGACGGTGATCTTCAGGAGTTTTCTGGAACTGCGATCCGGCTTGACGCGGTCGGAGATCCCTATTTTCTCGGCATAGACCGTACCCTCTTCATCTTCTATGAAGTGAAGGAAAGGCCGTTCCTCAGCCGGTATTTTTTCGTTGATAAGTTTTTTCACGGAGGAGGTGAAATTCCTTCCGCTGAGCCTGATTTTGTCGCTGAAACGCCTGTTTCTGACGATAGCTCTTCCTATAATTTTATCATAATCAAGGTATAAAGATGTTAACGAATTATGAACACCTTCAATTTTCTTCAAATCATCACATAAAACTATCTCGCAGAGCAGTTCTTTTCCGGGGAAAATGCAGTTCGCACCGATCCTGAGTTCTGCTGAAATATCCTCATTCTGCGATATATCCGGGATCTTCTGCAAGCCGGCTGAAATGCCGTCGGAAACGAAGTAGATATTACCTGAAATGTTGAGTTTACCGCGGCTAACGAGAATACTGTCAGCGGTTTCGAGCCTGTCGGACGAATAGGGCAGGGAATTCCTTGTGAGAAGCCGTGCGATGCATCTTTTCCTTATCACCTTATCGTATTCTGCAAGACCGGTCAGCTTGCTGCCGGTGAGACAGGCGGCTTCTGCTGCGTCAGTCTGTGCTTCGATGAGAGCATTTTCTTCGCGCAGAGCAGCAGCCGAACGGACTGACGTTGCAGTAACGGAAGGATTTATTTCCTTGAGCAGCGGAACTATCCTGTGCCTTATCTTATTGCGCGTGTAGTCATCGGAGAGATTAGTGCTGTCGGTCACGAAATCCTGACCGAGTTCAGCGAGAAACACTTCTATCTCAGCCCTTGATACGCACAGCAGGGGACGGATTATATTTCCGCGCACCGGAGGTATTCCGCAGATACCTTTCAGCGCCGAGCCCCTTGCGAGATTGAGTATCATCGTTTCGAGATTGTCGTCGGCGTTGTGGGCGGTAGCAAGCAGCTTTCCGGCGGAATTATCTGCGAAAATGCCGTATCTCAGCTTACGGGCAGCCTCCTCGTCAGAGAGGGAGTGTTCAGCGGCGTAAGCTCTGACGTTGCAGGAAAAAGCCCTGAACGGTATACCGTTATCGGCGCAGAGCTTCCGGCAGAAAGCCTCGTCGCGGTCACTCTCATCACCTCTGAGGCAATGGTTGACGTGGAGGGCTTCAACGGTAATGCCGAACTGTGTACTGAGCTGCTTCATTGCGAGCAGCAGACAAACGCTGTCGGCACCGCCTGAGAGTCCGCAGACTACCGTGTCTCCGGGACGGAGCATATTCTCTTTGCGGATAAAGCCAAGGATATTATCAGTTATCATATCAGTTTTCGGGAGGAGCATTGTACTCCGGATTTGAAAATCTTGTATACTGTCCGTCCCAGATGAGTTCGACAGTACCGGTCTCACCGTGACGGTTTTTGGCGACTATACACTCAGAGATATTCTGCCGCTGGCTCTCCTTGTTGTAGTAGGCTTCGCGGTAGAGGAAGAGAACTATATCCGCATCCTGCTCGATCGAACCGGATTCACGGAGGTCGGAGAGCATAGGTCTCTTGTCGGTACGGCTCTCAACGGCACGGGAGAGCTGCGAAAGCAGTATTACCGGGACATTGAGTTCCTTTGCCATTACTTTGAGCTGACGGGTTATCTCTGAAATTACAACGACTCGGTTATCCGAGCGCGAGGTAGACTCCATAAGCTGGAGGTAATCTATGATGACGAGCCCGAGGTTCTTGGTACGGCGGAGCTTTGCTTTCATCTGCTGTACAGTCATACTCGCGGTATCGTCTATGAAAAGTGGCAGCGTACTGAGATAGCCGGCGCTTGTAGCGAGCTTTACCCAGTCCTCGCTGGAGATCCTGCCGTTTCTGAGACTGTTCGAGTCAACGAGCGCCTCGGTCGAGAGGATACGGGTAGCGAGCTGCTCCTTGGACATTTCGAGGTTGAACGTGACGACTTCCTTTTCGGAGCGCCTTGCAACGTTTGTGGCAATATTCATAGCGAATGAGGTCTTTCCCATACCGGGACGCGCGGCTATGATTATGAGGTCAGACTTGTTCAGACCGGAGGTAATGCTGTCAAGGAGCGTAAAACCTGTCCTTGCGCCGACATATTTATCCTTGTCAGGACCTGAGATCTTGCCGAGTCTGTCATAGGCTTCCGTAATGGCAGCTTTGATCGGGATAAGTCCCTGAACATCGCGTCCCTGACGGATGTCGTAGATCTTCTGCTCGGCAGCGTCAAGGAGAAGCTGGGAGTCCTGTTCGCCGGATTGTATATCGTCAAGTATCATTCGCGCTGCGAGACCGAGACTTCTTATGAAGTATTTGTCCGCAACGATCTTGCAGTAGCTTTCGATATTTGAAGTTGAGGGGAGAGCATCACCGATCTCGGCGAGATAGCGTCTGCCCTCGGTACTCGAATCGAAGATGTGGAGCTTCTCGGCTTCATTGAGAACAGTGATGATATCAACGGGCTGACCGCTTGTGAACATCCTCAGTATTATCGAGTATATAGCTTTGTGCTGCTCATTGTAGAAGTATTCCGGCTTGATCTTTTCGATGACCACCGGCAGTGCGGATGGATCGGCGAGAACCGCTCCTATAACGGACTGCTCCGCCTCGATGCTGTGTGGCAGCTCTCGGGCGGAGGCGATGAAATTATTATCGTCCATACCAGTCACCGGATCAGCCTTCAGTTACCTCTACGTCTATCTTCTCGGAGATACCGTTGTAGAGCTTGATATTAGCTGTGTAAGAGCCGAAGTTCTTAATATCTGTGCTGAGAACGATCTTTTTCTTGTCGATCTTTACGCCGAACTGCTTTTCGATAGCTTCCGCAACGTTTCCGGCAGTAACTGAACCGAAGAGCTTGCCGTTTGAACCTGCCTTTGCGGTGATGATGACCTTCTGATCCTTGAGCTTTTCGGCAGTAGCCTTAGCGTTCTGAATGTCAACGTCCACCTTGTGCTGAGCGGAAGCCTGCTGTCCCTGGAGCTTGTTGAGGTTTTCGGGAGTTGCTTCAACGGCAAGATCCTTCGGGAGGAGCATATTTCTTGCATAGCCGTCTGCAACATTCTTTATTTCTCCTTTTTTGCCGGAGCCTTTTACGTCTTTTAAAAATATAACTTTCATAGTATCTATCCTTTCTGTAAGAGCTGTTGATTATGTATCGCTGTCAATTTCGAGATGAGCGTCTATGACTTTTATGAGAGCCTTTGCGGCTTCGGACATCGTGACATTCTCAAGCTGAGCGGCAGCCATAGTCTGGTGACCGCCTCCGCCGAGCTGTTCCATAATTACCTGAACGTTCATTGCACCGAGCGAACGCGCGGATATGTTCACGGTCGAACCTGTTTTGTAGAGCACGAACGAAGCATCAACGTCCTTGATGTTCAGGAGCTCATCGGCAGCCTGCGGAGCGATGATCCTGATGTCCTCGGAGTCGAATTCCGCTGCCGCAACAGCGCATTTGTGGTGTATCTTTGCAGAAGAAACGATCTTTGCTCTGTTTTTGTAGGCGTCGATCGAGTTGGAGAACAGCAGCTTGACTGCTACTGTGTCAGCGCCGAGCTTCTTGAGGTAAGCAGCGGCTTCAAATGTACGGACGCCGGTCCTCATAACGAAGTTCTTGGTATCGAGCATAATGCCTGAGAGAAGAGCCTCAGCAAAGCAGCTGTTGTAGCGTTCTTCAGATGTGAACCTGAAATACTGTATGAGCTCGGTGACCATTTCAGAAGCCGAAGAAGCGTAAGGCTCGTGGTAGAAGATAACGGCATTGTCGATAAAGTTGACTGTCTTGCGGTGGTGGTCTACAACTACGACCGACTTAGCGCGTTCATAGAGCTGGCGGCTTTCGAGGAAGTCCTTGTTGTGTGTATCGACAATTATGAGCAGATCCTCTTCATCTATATAGGACTCAGCAGTAACAGGGGAGATGAAGAGGCGTTTGTCACCTGTCTGAGCTTCAACAGAGTCAATAAGATGTGCAGCGAGCGTCTTTGAGCGGTCAGCAGCGATGTAAGTTTCCTTGCCGAGCAGCTTGACTGCGCCTGCAATACCGCAGGCAGCACCGATCGAGTCGAGGTCACCGAAGCGGTGTCCCATAATGAACACTCTGTCGCAGGACATTATCAGATCCTGAAGAGCATTTGCGATGACTCTTGTCTTGGCGTGTGAACGCTTTTCGACTCCCTGCGAAACGCCTCCGAAGAAGCGGTAGCCGTTGTCAGTCTTGATAACAGCCTGATCGCCTCCGCGTCCGAGAGCCATATCAAG
This sequence comes from Ruminococcus flavefaciens, assembly GCA_902766595.1. Taxonomy (GTDB): domain Bacteria; phylum Bacillota; class Clostridia; order Oscillospirales; family Ruminococcaceae; genus Ruminococcus; species Ruminococcus flavefaciens_U. Next base: position 18,183 of record CACXEJ010000076.1, read on the forward strand.
GCACTGGCGGGCTATCTTTTCACTCTCTGCGAGCGACTCTGCACCCTGACCGACTCCGATAGAGAAGGTAAGGGGATATTTACCGGAGATCTTGATGTTTCTTGCAGCTTCGAGTATCTTGAACTTGCTGCTGATTATGTTTTCGAGGTGCTTGTTTTCGAGAACAGCGTAGAAAGTATTTGAGGAGGTCTTTTTGATAAAACCGTTGGTATCGCTCATAAAGTTTTCAATGAGCTTCTCGGTCTCAACTGAGGTCTGAGCCTTTTCGGACTCCTTTGCATTCTGCATAACGTCATCGTAGTTATCAATAGTTATAATGACGACGTTCGGGTGTGTGTCCTCAGACTCTTTTTTCAGTGCGAAGTAATCGCTGTCATCGTGGAAGTAGAGAAGCAGGAATGCCATATCCTGTTTGTCGAAGCGTTCGGCAGTGACGGTGTAGATACAGCCGTTTATCGAGCAGTAAGCGGTACCGCTCCTGAACAGCGTGTCCATATCCATTTTGACGAAGCCCTCAAAATCAAGACCGTAAACGTCCTGTCCGAGACCTATTTTCTCGGCGAAGAGCTGATTGTACCACACGAAAGTCCTGCGGTCGTCGATAACGGCGACAGGTGCCGGCAGGGAGTTCATAAACTCCGCGGCGGAGCTTTCAAGGTGGGAATTCATTTTGGATATATGCCGTATGGAATTCCGTGAATAGACGATAAATACTGCAAGACTTATACATATCAGCAGAATTGCAGGCAATATGCAGAATATTACATTATCGCTGTTGTCAGATGACAGCAGCAGAGCGGCTGTTCCGACATCGGCAAGCAGAATGATGTGCAGTATCAGCAGAACTGCCGGGAATTTATTCTTCACTTCAAAGCTCCTTTCACGATGATCTTGTACGCTGTACAGAGTATGAGAGCTGAGCTATCAGGTCTCCATAATTATAGGCAGTATCATAGGACTGCGCTTTGTTTTCTGGTAAATGTAATCAGAGAGAGCATCACGCATCTTGCCCTTGAGAGTGTTCCATTCGCGGAGCTCTGCGGCAGAGCAAGCCGAGAGAGTGTCAGTGAGGAGAAGCCTTGCCTCTTCCATGAGCTCTTCCGACTCTCTTACATATACGAAGCCTCTTGAAATGATGTCAGGACCGGCAACGACCTCGTTTGAGGCTCTTTCGATACCGATAACGATAATGATAAGACCGTCCTGAGCGAGGTGCTTTCTGTCCCTGAGAACGATAGAGCCGACATCACCGACTCCGAGTCCGTCAACGAGGACTCTTCCGGAGGGAACCTGTGAAACTACACCCATACGGATTCCGTCACTTTCGATAACGTTGCCTATCTCAGCGATGATGATATTCTCATCGGGGATACCGAGCTGTGATGCGAGACCGGCGTGCTTCTTGAGATGCTTGTACTCGCCGTGAACAGGTATGAAGAACTTCGGCTTTGTAAGAGTGAGCATCAGCTTGAGTTCTTCCTGACAAGCGTGTCCGGAAACGTGGACCTCGTACATAGCCTCATATACGACTTCGGCACCGGACTTCATAAGCTCGTTTACGACTCTCGTTACGAACTTTTCGTTGCCGGGGATAGGTGTAGCAGAAATGATGATGAAGTCCATAGGCGTGATGTTGACCTTTTTGTGGTCGTTCATAGCCATTCGGGTGAGAGCGGACATAGGCTCGCCCTGACTTCCGGTGGTGATGAGGACTATCCTTTCACTCTCATAGCGGTTCATCATTTCGATGTCTATGAGTATACCGTCCGGAACGTCGAGGTAGCCGAGTTCGATAGCGGTATTGATGACATTTATCATACTTCTGCCGAATACAGCGACTTTTCTGCCGTAGCGGACAGCGCAGTTTATGATCTGCTGGACTCTGTGTATATTTGAGGAGAAGGTAGCGATGATGATACGCTTGCCTTCACCCTTTTTGAAGAGGTTGTCGAAGGAAGCTCCGACAGTCTTTTCAGAGTGTGTATAACCGGGACGCTCAGCATTGGTAGAGTCAGCCATAAGTGCGAGAACGCCTCTGTTGCCGAGCTCACCAAATCTTGCGAGGTCGATGATCTTGCCGTCAATAGGGGTGTAATCGACCTTGAAGTCGCCGGTGTGTACGATAATTCCGGCAGGAGTATGGATAGCCATACCCACTGAGTCGGGGATAGAGTGGTTCACCTTGATGAACTCTACTGCCATACAGCCGAGCTTTACGGTCTTTTTGGGCTCAACTACGTTGAGAGTAACTTTTCCGTAGAGTCCCTGTTCTCTGAGCTTGCCTTCGATGAGACCGATCGTGAGCCTTGTAGCGTATACGGGGACGTTTACCTTTTTCAGGAGATAAGCGAGTCCGCCGATGTGGTCCTCGTGGCCGTGAGTGATAACGATTCCGCGGAGCTTGTCGCGGTTGCGTTCAACATAAGTAAAATCAGGGATAACGATGTCTACACCGGGCATATCAGCGTCCGGGAAAGCAAGACCGCAGTCGAGAATGAACATATCGTTCGAGCACTCGAAAACTGTCATATTCTTGCCTATCTCATTGAGACCGCCGAGCGGTATTATCCTGACGGGAGTATGTTTGACCTCTTTTGGCTGTCTTGTGCGCTTTGCAGGTGCCGGAACAGCAGCTGCTTCGTTCTTTGAGGTCTTTTCAGCAGCCGGCTTCTTCTTATAGTATCTCTTCGGGGCAGCTGCTGTGTCAGTCTTTTTGCGTGACTTTGGCTTTTTTTCTTTTTCGTTCACTAAATTTCCTCACTTTCTGTGAATAGAGAGCCGCCGGTATAGTGATCACGGACGAGCTCTTATGATATAATAATTGCTTTGAAACAAGGCAGATCGTCAGCCGCAGCAGAAGATTATGCAGAATTTAAAGATCACGAACACAATGCTGGGACTAAAACGCGCGGCGTTCAGTCAGGCTGGACCGGGCCTATGTTATATTGGAAGGACTGTCAGTACCTTCATATCTTAATGGCGTATAGCCAATAAAGCCTTTAATAGAACTGCGTGGAAGCATAAATATACAAATATAATTATACTCCAAACCAGTAACCGTGTCAATAGAAAAGCCGAACCTGTTTTCAACATTATGCACAATAAATAAAATTCGCGTCACATCGGAAGATAAATACTTTCAGAATTTCATTTTGTCGATATGACAGCCAGCGGACTCCCGTCTGAGTTTATCACACCACTCTCCGCATATCTCAAGAGCTGTTTCGGCGGAATGAGCCTGTACAGCGAGTGCAAGGCGGTTCCTGCCGGATCTTGAAAGGATTATCCGGTGACCGTTTCCGGCTATTATGCGGTAAAAAGGCAGAAGTCCGCTGAAATCCGCTGTTATCTCACGCTTTACCGAAGCGAGCTCCGGCAGACTTTTTATCGTATCGAGCATTATTTTGCGGTCTGAGGCGAGCTTTATGCACATATACAGCGGATCAACGAGGAAACGCGGCGGCTTTTCGTGGGTATGGGCATAGTCGGGGACACGTTTCAGAGGAAAGCCTGTGAGTTCGGCGTCAATGTGAAAGCTGTCCGGAAGTACGACTGTTTCTTTGGAGGAGTCTGCGGCTGCACAGGCGAGCTGGAGCTTCTCATTTGAGATGAAGCCGAGCTCGGAAGAGTATGCGTTGACCTTCTGACCGTCGGCGGACACCTGAAAGACAAGTTCATCATTGCTGCCGGTGAAAAAGGCTTCCCAGAGCGTTCTGACAGACCTTGAACCGCAGCTGACTGCTGCTGGTATGGGGAGGCTTGAATTCCTGAGAGCGTCTGTAAGGTTGCAGATGTATATGTCCCTGAAAGAGCTCACGGAGATTATCCTGCCGCATTTTTCGGAAGTTTCTGACGGTTTGCCGGTGAGGATACGCGCGGTCTCCTCGCCGCTGAGAGCAAGACGTTCTGCACCGTATAGTTTCAGTTTCACAGAGCCGTTTCCGCTGATGAAAACGCCGCAGTCCGAGGAGAGGAGCGGATAGCTGAACCTGAAAGAGGGGAGGTCGGTGTTTTCGTACACATAGACGTCCTTGCCGGCAGAGGAAATACCGCTGCAAATGGCGTAAAGAAGGTGCATATGGCTGAAGCTGTCGCAGCCTGCACTTATGCGTCTGAAGCTGCCTGCGAGCTTTGCACCGAGCTGAGCAGCAGCGTTTGAAGTGAGCTCATTGTGCGGAAGTACCTCGCAGCAGCCCTCTGAAAATCTGAATATGCCGTTCTCACCTGAATAGTCCATAATAGCCTCCTGAAAGCAGTTATATGTACTATTCTTGACGGTTCAGCGTGCTTTATACGGTTTAACTCTGCCGCAGAGCAGAATGAGAGCGAGGAGGTTCGGGAAAGCCATAAGACCGTTGAAAATATCCGAAAGCGTCCACACGGACTTAGCACTGAAAACAGCTCCGCTTGAAGCAGCGGCGGCAAAAACAAGGCAGAATACAGCGGAAAATCTTCCGTGAGTGAGGTAGGTGAAAGCCGTTTCGCCGCAGTAGTACCAGCCTATTATTGTGCAGAAAGCGAAGACGCACAGCTCCGCACTCAGAAACGGCTGTGTCAATCTGCCAAGGACGCAGCTCAGAGCTGTTTCGACCGACATATCGGGAGCAGCACATAATATGACAACTGCTGTGAGAGTGCAGCAGAAAAAAGTGTCGAAAAAGACCTCGAACATACTCCACATTCCCTGCATATCTGAGGAACTGTTTCCGGCAGCACTGTGCAGAATAGGAGAGCTTCCGAGACCGGCTTCGTTCGAGAAAATGCCGCGCCGCAGCCCGGTGGATATAATTCTTGAGAGTGCGTACCCTGAAAGACCGCCGGCAGCCTGTTTTGTGCCGAAAGCGGAGCTGAATATGCCGGCAAACGCTCCCGGTACGGCGCTGTGGTTGCTGAGCAGTACAGCTGCGCAGATCAGAGTGTATGCTGCGGCGGCAGCCGGGAGAAGCAGCTGAGCGGCAGAGCCTATCCGCTGAACTCCGCCTGCTGTAACGGCAAGAATAAGTATAAATATCGCTGCTGCAAGAAATAATGGTCTTATTGAGATGCAGCTGTTCAGTGACTCAGTGAAAGCATTAATCTGTACCATTCCGCCCATACCGAGTGACGCTCCTGTGCACATCAGAGCGAAAAACGCAGCGAGTTTCCGCGCGCCGAGCCCTTTCGATATGTATGCCATCGGACCTTTTGCTTCTTCATCTGCATAAATAGCGGCGAGTGAGTTTTCGGCGTAAACGAGTGCCATTCCGAGAAATGCCGAGAGCCACATCCAGAATATGGCGCCCGGACCTCCGTAGGCAAGAGCGGCAGCAACTCCGGTTATATTGCCAGTACCCATAGCTGCTCCGAGCGACATACAGACCGTTTTCCGCTGTGAGAGACCTGCGTTTCTCGGCTTTTCTCGGCGCTGTCCGAGGAGAAAGGACACAAGCCGGAGCTGTATGCCCTTGAGCTTTATTGTATAAAGAGCACCGGTGAGGAGCAGAAGTCCCACCAGACCGCCGCTCCAGATAAAAGAATTTACTTTGTCGAGAAAAGTTTCCATATCAGCCTCCGAAGTTTTCAAAAAAGGTGTACATTACAGATTATTTGTGATATAATTAAAATATACGTTCAGAGATTTGGAACGTCTAAAAAACAGTAGAAGGAGGCGGATAATGAAAAAGTACAGACCTGACCGCAGGGGACTTGCGACACTTAGAATTGTGATACTTGCTGTTACTGCCGGAATGATACTTGCGGTAAACTACTTTGTACCGCTCAGAAAAGTGTCACTTATTGCGGATATTTCGTTAGCCGCCGTTTCGCTTGGATTGATGTTCATATATCTGCCGCTGTATTTCTCGTCTGTAAGCTACCTTGTGACTTCGGACGAGATAATACGCAGCAGCGGTGTTCTTGTAAAGTTCCACCAGTCGATAAAGCTGCCGCTCGTTCAGCATTCTATGGTGATAACAACGCCTTTTTCAAAGTTTACCGGAATGAATTTCCTCCTGTTCTTTGCTCTCGGCGGACAGATCAACCTGATGTTTCTGAGCTATGAGGATATGATGGAGATACTGAGACTCTTCAGCGAGTCGGGAGGCGGCGAATGGTAACTGTCAAGTCCTATCACGAGCACCCTCTCAGAATACTGAGATACTCCATAAAGAATATATGGCTCCTTATTTTTCCGCTGCTCCGCGGTCTGCGCACTGTAAAGCTGAACAGCCGGTGGTTTTATGAGTGGCTTCAGGGAGCGTGGTTTGATATTGCGATACTCGTTCTCATCGTCATATTCGGACTCGTTCAGTGGTATTTTTCGCGAATAATCCTGACGGCTGCCTCGATAACCCACAGGTACGGCGTTATATTCAGGGTAAACACAACTATACCGTACTGCAACATCAGCAGCACATCATATGAGCGTCCGATGTACCTGAGTCCTTTCGGAGCGGTAAGACTGCGGTGTGACACCAGAGCCGGGATATTCAGGGTATCTGATATGAAGCTGATGGTGAGGGAGCGGATAATCCCTGAGCTCAAAGCAAAGCTGCCGGGCATAAAGGAGGAGGACGAGAGATATGTCTTCCCGAAAACGCCGGTGCTTTCGGTTGTGCTCTTCTCGATATTCTTTTCGAGCGGATTTACCGGAACGGTCTACATTGCAACGTTTTTCTTCAAGGGCGGAGATATTGCCCGTGATATGGTCGGCTCCTATCTTGACAGGATAACCGAGAGTACGGAGCGTTTCACCGGTAAGCTGCTCCAGAGGATACCTGATGCAGCTATCGGTCTCGGTATTCTGTTCATCGGAGCGTGGCTCATTTCATTTTTCATAAATATAACTCGTTATTATGATTTTTCACTTGCAACGGCTGATAAATGCGTCAAGCTGAATTACGGCGTTTTCAACCGTAAGGAGTACGGGCTCGTAAAGGAGCATATCAACTATATAGACATACGGCAGAACCTCATTATGAAGAGCTTCCGGGCTATCGCAGTCCACGTCAGCTGTGCCGGTTACGGAAACAGCCGTAAGAGCCTTCCGGTACTTCTCACTGTCAGACGTGAGAGCGGTATACACGACGAGCTCGAAAAAATAGGTATAAACCGCGGCGCGAATGATCGCTTCAAGCCCGTATGGACCGGCTTCTGGCAGTATGTATGGATACCTGTCATCGTCAGTGCTTCACTTGTGCCGGTATATATGATAGTTCCGAAGGCACTGCCTTTTTTCGATACTCTCACAGTGTTCGTAGCGATAATGGCTGAAGTACCGGCTGTATGGCTTATAGCGGTCAAGACGGCTGCCTTCTTCACAAGCGGAGTTTCATTATATGACGACCGCATAATGCTCCGCTACAACCGCTTTACTACCTTCCACACCATAATCGCAGACCGCAGAAAGCTGGTCAAGGTCGAGCTCGAACAGACGATATTCCAGAAAATTGGCAGACGCGGCAGCCTGAGCTTCTGGTTTGAGGGCGAGATAAAGCGCCGTCACAAGGTAAGGGCACTCTCCCTGAAGGACATTGAAACTATCTCTCAGCTCCTCGACATCGAGCTGCTCAGCCTTATCAGAGCTTGACAATTCTGAGAAAATATGGTAATATCTTATGTGAGCAGACTATGCGGTAGCGGAAACGTTTTAGTTTATGAGGAAAGTCCGGGCATCACAGAGCAGGGTAGCTGCTAACGGCAGCCGAGGGCGACCTTAGGGCAAGTGCAACAGAGATATACTGCC
>CACXEJ010000077.1 GCA_902766595.1 Ruminococcus flavefaciens
CAATCCGCCTCTCAAGGTGAATACAGACAAGTGCGTAGGCTGCAAGATGTGTATGAAGCTCGGATGTCCTGCTATCTCTATGCGTGATGGCAAGGCTGTTATCGACCATACTCAGTGCGTAGGCTGCGGCATCTGTCAGGAGCAGTGCAAGGTAGGCGCCATAGAATAAGTAGGGGACGGCGTCCTCGACGTCCCGCAACCAACGGCGTCCTCGACGTCCCATACCACGAATATAGGAGATTTTATGAAGATACGAAAGATCAATTGTCCCTACTGCAACGTACTAATGAACTACAAAGGAACTAAGCGCATTCAGCTCGGCAAGAGCGGAGTTATATTTGAACATATCGACCAGTGGCTTTCCGGAGCCCTCACCGCAAGCATATATGAGTGTCCGGAATGCGGAAAACTTGAGTTTTTCAGATACAGAAAGGCTAAAAAGGAAAAATAATGTTACAGATGAACATATATGAGGAGTTCGCCGGCTGGCTGGACTCCCTGCTCGAAAACAACGATATGCCGGCGGAAACAAAGGCGTTCTGCTTCAATCTCTATGAGGAGTCGGAGGAGGATCATATCTACGGAATACAGCTCATAGCGGCAGGGGAATTTGATCCCGCCGATACAGCAGGCGACTGGGCTTGTGAGGAGGTATGGAGCAGTGAAGAGGACATCTTTACCGTTGATACCTCGGACGAGGAGGATACCGGCTGGAAACACGCTCAGGACCTCTTCGCGGAAATGGTAAAGGAGTACCTCGCAAGCGGTGCCTACCGCAGCGTGCTCCTCGGTGCAGAGGGCAGAGCTATCGGCTTCGTTGACGGAGAGCTTGAAATTATAAAATAGTATTATTTAATGAGAAGGGTATGAAAAACAATGAACTCAGATCGCACTAAAAAATTTATAGCTGGTGCTTTCAAAGCTGCAGCTAATGAAGCCTACAAGTATAAAACCCCATTTTTAATCAAGGCAATTGTTTCATTTATTAATGGTGGCATAGAGAATTCAGAAGAAGATATAGTTAAAGAAATAAACGAACTCAAATCAAATCCTGTGTTGCCTATATACATTACCGGGGCGTTAATTCCGCTTTCAGACGATGTTGATTTAATTAGCCTTGAAAAAATTATTGATGATTATAAAAAGAACAGTAAGAATTATATAAGGAATATCACTGTACTGGACGAAAGCAAACCTTATATTAATGATATTTCTTGTCACAAGATAGGTGAAACAAAATATTTGATTTTTGATTTATGGGATAAAGATGGTGAGGATATTTCATTATTTAAATTCAGGAGCAGTTATTTAGATGCAATCCCGGAATACTATGAAATAATTATGGAAATGTATATGGAATCAACGGGTGCCTCAGTTTCTATCATGAATGAAATGTATATTTTTTAACCAAAGAATACGCCTAAAGGAGTAAAATAAAATGGAAACTAAATCTATTATGATAGTTGGCGTAGGCGGACAGGGTTCGCTTCTCGCATCAAGACTTCTGGGAAATGTGCTTCTTGCACAGGGATATGACGTAAAGGTAAGCGAGGTTCACGGAATGAGCCAGCGCGGCGGTTCTGTTGTCACCTATGTTAAGTACGGCGATAAGGTGTATTCACCTGTTATCGAGAAGGGCGAAGCAGACGCTGTTATCTCATTTGAGATGCTCGAGGCTGCAAGATGCCTTCCCTACCTCAAAAAGGGCGGCAAGCTCATCACTTCAACTCAGCAGATAGATCCTATGCCGGTCATCACAGGTGCTGTTCAGTACCCCGAGGGACTTGCAGACAAGATAAAGGCTGCCGGAGTCGAGCTCGTTGCAGTTGATGCTCTTTCACTCGCAGAGCAGGCTGGCACCGCAAAGGCTTCAAACGTAGTTCTTATGGGAGCATTCTCGGCTATGACCGACTACCCCGAAGAGCTCTGGCAGAAGGCACTCGAGCAGTGCGTACCGCCAAAGTTCCTTGAGCTCAACAAGAAGGCTTTCGAGCTCGGAAAGGCTGCAAAGTAAAACGAACTATTTTAGCTTGACATAAGAAACTTATATTAAGGAGTCTGAAACCAATGGAAAAATATTGGAATCCGGAAATTGAATGTATGTCCCGTGAGGATATGAAAAAGCTCCAGGACGAGAGACTTGTGGCACAGGTAAAGCACGTTTATGACAACGTGAAATATTACCGTGACCTTATGGACAAAAAGGGCGTAAAGCCCGAGGACATCAAGGACACGGAGGATCTGCACAAGCTGCCGTTCCTCAGCAAGGCTGACCTCAGGGACGCTTACCCTTACGGACTTCTTGCCAAGCCGCTCAGCGACTGTGTAAGAATACACTCCACCAGCGGTACTACCGGAAAGAGAGTCGTTGCGTTCTATACCCAGAATGACATTGATATGTGGGACAACTGTGTTGCAAGAGCTATTACCGCTGCCGGCGGTACAAAAGATGACGTCTGCCAGATAGCTTACGGTTTCGGACTCTTCACAGGCGGCGCAGGTCTCAACGGCGGTTCGCATAAGGTAGGCTGCCTTACTGTTCCGATGTCATCAGGAAATACCGACAGACAGATCACCTTTATGCAGGATCTCGGAGCAACTATCCTCTGTTGTACTCCTTCGTATGCAGCTTATATCGGCGAAACAGTTCACGAAATGGGACTTACTCCCGATGATCTCAAGCTCAAGGCCGGTATCTTCGGAGCTGAGCCGTGGACTGAGGAGATGCGCCGTTCTATCGAGAAGTCTCTCGGACTCAAAGCCTATGACATCTACGGTCTTACTGAGACCAGCGGTCCCGGTGTAGCATTCGAGTGCTCAGAGCAGACAGGTATGCACATCAACGAGGACAACTTTATTCCGGAGATAATAGATCCCGAAACAGGTGAGGTGCTCCCCGAGGGTGAGGTAGGTGAGCTCGTATTCACCAGCATCACCAAGGAAGCATTCCCGCTTCTCCGCTACCGTACACGCGACCTCTGCGTTCTCAGCAGAAAGAAGTGCTCCTGCGGCAGAACTCTCATCAAAATGGCTAAACCTATGGGCAGAAGCGACGATATGATGATAATCCGCGGTGTAAACGTGTTCCCGTCACAGATCGAGACCGTTCTCATCGAACAGGGCTACTCGCCTAACTACATCATCGAGGTAGACCGCGTCAACAACTCCGATACCCTCGATATCAGCGTTGAGATGAACCCCGAGCAGTTCTCGGACAAGGTAAAGGATATGCAGAAGCAGGAGAGAGCTCTCGCAGACGCTATGAAGCTGATGATCGGCATCAACCCCAAGGTACACCTTGTGTCGCCTAAGTCTATCACAAGAAGCGAGGGCAAGGCTGTCCGCGTTATCGACAAGCGTAAGCTCCACGACTAAGATAAATAGCCCGCAAAGGGTTATAATAAATAATATCACAGGAGGAATCATTATGAAAGTCAAAATCTTTTCAACTAATTTTATGCCTGAACAGGAGAAATACGAGAAATTTGCAACATTTGAGAATGAGCTCAACCAGTTCATCGAGAATGTGAACGTTATCGACATCAAGTACAGCACTACAGCAAGTATGTGCCACGACGCTCAGACTCATGTTAACGAGTATGTCGAGGACTTCTCTGCTCTCGTTATGTATGATGAAAAAGGCAGCAAGTAATGAATAAAGCGATTGCTGTTATGCTTGCAGGCACAGCGCTCTTGACGGGCGCTGTTTCCTGTGGAAAAAGCAGCAGTTCATCTTCCGGCGGCGAGACAAACCGGACAGCTCCTGTAAATGAGCTGAGCGGCGATTATCTGTGCCTTTTCAATATGACAAGACCGTTTTTACCGATAGACGGGGATATCGACGACCATATTTCGTCCGCACTTGAGTACAATGAGGAAAACAGCGAACCCTTCGTAAAGGAGAGAAGACTGCGCTTTGAGGAAGGAAATTTCCGATATTCTCAGGTGTCCTCTGATCCTGTAAGCCTGGTTCGCTCCGGAACATTCAGTGAAACGGACGGGAAGCTCTCTTTCAGCTATGAGCAGCTTGAGATAACGTATAAAAGCGGCGATACCAACACATTGGACATAAATGACGGGCCCTCATCTTACGATAATAATATCGTTCGCGGTATCTCAGACGCTTCTGATGAGGAGTATAACAGAGAGGTACGCAAAAAGCTGGACAGTGCGTATATTGATAAGCTGAAGGAGCTGAACTCTGACGGCGGATATGCGGAGCGTTTTTCTCCGGACTTCTGCGTTGAACCGGAGCCGAAAAAAAGCAGCGATAATATGTTTAACTGTATGCCGTTTATTCATAGTGCAGTTCCGAGAAGGGCGAGTTCTGATGCTTTTTTCGGAAAAAGGTACTGTCCTCTTTATCATTTCGGAGATATTCTCGGCTTTGAGACATATGGTCTGAATGTCAGTGGTGAGTATGTTCAGGGTGAAGACTTTGTCCTTGATTTTGACCAGCTCGCCGTTTATGAGGAGGATCCTTTCGCGCAGCACAAGAGCGGCAGCAGAGAGGGCGTTTCACTCAATGATATTTCAAAGCAGATACGCTCTGACTACGAACTGAACGCTTCCGGCGGCGATATCTCGTCGGCTGTCAGCTTCAGTGACGGCAGGTGGGAGTGGAAAAACTCCGAGGGCAGCCTCATAAACAACGGCACATATCAGGAGAGTGAAAAGTATCCCGGTCTTGTCGTTATGTATACCGACAGTTCGTCAAAGCACGATGAAAATTCAATGGGATATCAGCCGGGATATTTAACGCTGTTCCTGTATATATCCGATAACGGTGAGATATTCTACCCATATTTTGCAAAGATTTCTTAATTCTATCCAAAGGAGGACTGAATATGGCAAATGTAAAACAGATCTCAGTTTTTGTTGACAACAAACCCAATCAGGCAGCCGGTGCTATGCGCGTTATCAAGGAGAATGGCATAAACCTCCGTGCGCTCAGCCTTGCAGATACTGCTGATTTCGGCATTGTAAGGTTCATCGCAAATGATACCGACAAGACCGTGGATATACTGAAGGCTGCCGGCTATGCAGTAAATGTTACAGAGGTCGTAGCTATCTCTATCCCTGACACTCCCGGTCAGCTCAGCCGCGTCCTTGACGCACTCGGAAACGACAATGTTAATGTTGAATATATGTACTCCTTCCTCGGAACATCAGACAGAGCTGTTTCATTCGTTATCCGTGTCGATGACAATGCACACGCTTCTGATGTCCTCACAAAGAACGGTATTATTCAGCTTACCGAAAATGACATCGCTGAAATGTGAGATATGCACAAATCTTATTGGCGGTAGTAAAAATATTTTGAAAACGCTTGACAGAAAACTTCACGATGTTGTATAATGTATTTATACGATTATAAATACAAAGCATGGAAAAATTATCAACAGGAGTGATTATCATGGGACTTCTTGACACCATCGGCAGCGTAGGTAAGGGCGCTTCCGAAAAGGCAAAAAACGTTTCTGAGGCTAATAATCTCAAGAGAAAGATCCTCTACGAAGAGGAGAGAATAGTTGAGATCTTTACCGACCTCGGAAAAAAATACTACAAAAACCCTGACGGAGATCCTTCAGAGCTCAAGCTCCTCTGCGATGACATCGACCAGAGACGCAGAAGAATAAAGAAGATGCGTTATGAGCTCAATGGCATCAGAGGATACAAGATCTGTCCGAAGTGCGATGCTGAGGTAAATGAGCGCTTCCAGTTCTGCGGACGCTGCGGCGCAAGACTTCCCGACATCGAGGACGAGGACTTTATGTCCCTTGAGCCCAACGATTACTATACTGAAAGCAGCAATAATTTCTTCAACGCAGATTCAAATAAGAACTATTAATCAAAAAGCTGTTCTGATATGATCGGAACAGCTTGCTTTTTTAAGGATACACTATGAAAACTGTCAAATATCTCTTCACTCTGACACTGCTGCTCTCTTTTGCCAATCTCACTATGATCTGGGCTGATGTTTCGGTTTCGGCAGGAGTTAAGGCTTCCGTTACAGTCATAACATCGCTTGAATGGCTCATCGTGCTCTTCATAGGCTTCCGGAGACAGAGCTCAGGCATCAGAGGACGTCTTGCCGGACTCAAAAAGGGTATAGACACCGTTCATATCTCCGGAATTGCCGCTGTGCTCGAGGTCATACTGCTCGTAATATGGTTCGCTCTCACAGACCACGGCGGCGTCCTCATCATAACCGCCGCCGCAGTTCCTCTGCTGGCGCTGGGACTTCTGATGTTCTCGGGAGTGCTCCGGCTGATTATTCACGGCAGACAGATAAAGCTGAGCCGCTATGTGCTCCTGTTTATGCTGTGGTGGGTGCCGGTAGTGAATATCTTCGTTATCCGCAGCTTCTATAAGAATTCCAAGCGCGAGTATATGATCGAGTCGGCAAGACAGGAGCTCGATGACTCGCGAAAGGAGAGCACCGTCTGTGCCACAAGGTATCCGATTTTGCTCGTTCACGGCATATTCTTCCGCGACTGGCAGCTCGTGAACTACTGGGGAAGAATACCGGCTGCTCTTGAAAAAAACGGCGCTCGGCTCTTCTACGGCAGACAGCAGTCCTCGCTCGCAATAGCTGAAAGTGCGAAGGAGGTCAAGGAGGCTATCGCAAAGGTCATCATAGAAACAGGTGCGGAAAAGGTGAACATCATCGCCCATTCCAAGGGCGGACTCGACTCGCGCTATGCGATAAGCTGCCTCGGTATGGATAAGTATGTTGCCTCGCTCACGACCATAAATACGCCCCACAAGGGCTGCGATATGGTGGACTGGCTTCTGAAAAGAGTTCCCGGCGGCATAGTGAAGATGATTGAGAAGCGCTATAACCGCATTTTCAGCAAGCTCGGCGACAAGGCTCCGGACTTTATGGCTGGAGTCCGTGACCTCAGCGCTGAACGTGCAAAGTCCTACGATACCGAGATGCCGGACTCTCCCCTCGTCTCCTACAGGAGCGTGATGTCGGTAATGAGAGGCCCGCGTTCGGCTGGATTTCCGCTGAATATAGGCTGTATGCTTATCAAGAAGCTCAACGGTGCGAACGACGGTCTCGTCTGGGAGGAGTCGGCAAAGCACGGCTCGCAGCATATGCTGATTACCAATTCAAAGAGGCGCGGTATCAGCCACGGCGACGTCATCGACCTTATGCGAGAGAACATCGAAGGCTTCGATGTGAGGGAATTTTACGTCGGACTTGTGTCAGAGCTCAGGGCAGATGGCTTCTGATCGCCGAACTGCCGCATTATCCGCCGGCACAGGAAACGTGCCGGTATGCACAGGACGAACCAGTAACAGGTGAACGGCAGACATATCTGTCCGAGGAGATTGAACGGCACGTCCGAATAATCCCACACTTCCCAGTGCATTATAATATTGTCGAACACCCCGACAGGGAATTCTATCGCTGTTATGGCGATAGCTCCGGCAAAGCAGCTCCGTATCAGTGTGACTGTATCGCGGCTGTTTATGTGATAAAGCAGGGCGAGGACCAGTCCGCCGGTGAGCGACATCGTCCAGTGAGTGTAGCCTCTGCCGGCTATCTCGACAAGACTGTATAGAAAAAAGCCCATAAGAAAGGCAAAAAAATACTGTGATCTGTTCATTGTAAGGACCTCGGGTTCTTTTTTAGTATTATTGACATAGCATATCCGAAATATACTGTTGCAAAGGAGTATTATTATGCGAAAAAGCTGCATACTTATGCATATCTCGAGCCTGCCGTCGGAGTACGGCATCGGAAAAATGGGCAAACACGCCTTTGAGTTTGTGGATTTTCTGAATAGCGCCGGAGTAAAGTGCTGGCAGATACTTCCTCTCTCTCCTACGAGCTACGGCGACTCACCCTATCAGTCGTTTTCCGTGAACGCAGGAAACCCCTACTTCATCGATTTCGAGATACTTGAGGGCGACGGGCTCCTCGAAAGGCACGAATTTGCTTCGTTCACATGGGAGACTCAGCCGGATAAGGTCGATTACAAGCTTATCTACGACAACTGCTTTAAGGTGCTGAGGATAGCCTATTCGCGCTTCAAGCCGGCGAAGTTCCCGGAGTATAAGGAATTCTGCGAGGCGAACAAGAGCTGGCTGGACGAGTACGGACTCTTTATGGCGCTCAAATCCCGCAACGACGGCAAACCGTGGTTCGAGTGGGAGGGCGAGATAGCTCTCCACAAGCCAAAGGCAGTCACGGAAGCAAAGAAGCAGCTCAAGACTGAGATAGGCTTCTACAAGTTTATGCAGTTTGAGTTCAGCAGACAGTGGAAGGCGCTGAAAAAATATGCAAACGACAGCGACATTGAGATAGTTGGCGATATACCGATATACTGCGCCCTCGACAGCGTTGAGGCGTGGGCTGACCACAGGCTCTTCTGGTTCAACAGAAAGCGCAGACCGGTTTGTGTTGCAGGCTGTCCGCCCGATGAATTCTCGCCGACAGGTCAGCTCTGGGGCAATCCGCTCTACGATTGGGATTACCACAAAAAGACCGGCTATAAATGGTGGATAGACCGTATCAGGATGGCTTCGGAGCTCTACGACATAGTGCGTATAGATCACTTCCGCGGCTTTGAGAGCTATTACACCATTCCCTTTGGAAACAAGGACGCTGTTGTCGGGGAGTGGAAAAAAGGTCCGGACTACGAGCTGTTCAGAATGGCTGAGGAAAAGCTCGGTAGGCTCAGCATCATCGCGGAGGACCTCGGCTTCATCACGCCGGAGGTCAGAGAAATGCTCGATAAGTGCGGCTATCCGGGAATGAAGGTGCTACAGTTCGGCTTCTCGGACGGCAAGAACGATTATCTGCCGCATAATTTCACCACGACCAACTGCTTTGCCTACACCGGCACTCACGACAATGAGACTCTGAACGGCTGGGTGGAGTCGCTTGATAAGAAGTCGCTGAAATTCGCCAAAAAGTATCTCAACGTTAATCGCAAGAGCGAGATACCTATGGCTGTCGTAAGGGCAGCGTGGGGAAGCGTTGCGGAGGTCGCCTGCGCACAGATGCAGGACTTCCTCGACAGCCCGGTCGGGGACAGAATGAATACTCCATCGACTCTCGGCTGCAACTGGCAGTTCAGAACGAAACAGGCTGACTTTACGCCGGAGCTTGCCAAGAAGATACGCAAGCTCAACAAGATGTACAACAGATGACAGAATCAGAGCTTAGAAAGGTCAGATTATATGTTAGTAATAATTATCATCATACTGATTGCAATAGTGATAGTTCAGTTTCTGCTCAATAGAAAAGAAAGCAGCAAATTGATTGATAATCCTAACGAAGATTCAAAAGATATCGCCGATAATGATATTATTGACGATATTGAAGATAATTCAGACAAGTATACTAAATTGCCTTATCATAAAAAGATGCTGCTTACTAAAAATGAATACTATTTCTTTAAGAAACTTAAAGAGCTGACTGATAAAGACAATCTCCAAATCCTTGCTAAAATCAGACTGGCAGATCTCATAGAAGTTAACAATGGATTGAGCAAATCTGAATGGGGCACATATTTTGGAAAAATCAAATCTAAGCATATTGATTTTGCAATTGCTGATAATATGAAGATAGTTGCGCTTATTGAGCTTGATGACAGTTCGCATCAGAAATTCGACAGAGTGCATCGTGACATTTTTGTTAACGCTGCGCTTAATGCAGCTGGATATACAGTTGTCAGAACAAACGGTGACATAAGTTACATTCAGGCGTGTATCAATTCTTATAAGAATTCAAGACAACAATAAATAGGAATGGAGTTAGAAAAATGGACAAGAATGTATTTATCGAAAAATTCACAGGCAGGCTTCCCAAGGATATAAAGTCTGCGACACCGCAGCAGCTCCACAGCGCTCTCGGCGACACAGTTATGGAGCTCTACGCCGATCAGTGGAGCACCGCCCGCCAGGAGCACCTCTCGAAGCGCCGTGCAGCATATCTCTCAATGGAATTCCTCGTGGGCAGGGCTGTTTTCAACAATCTTCTCGTGCTCGGTATATATGACGAGGTGAACTCCGCTTTCAAGGAGCTCGGACTCAATCTTGCTGACCTCGAGGAGATAGAGGATGCCGCTCTCGGAAACGGCGGTCTCGGACGTCTTGCAGCTTGTTTCCTCGAAAGCGCAGCTACCCTCGGACTTCCGCTCGACGGCTACGGCATACGCTACAAGTACGGTCTCTTCAAACAGTCAATCGTGGACGGCTTCCAGAAGGAGGACATCGACGACTGGACCAGATACGGCGATCCGTGGTCAAAGCGCTGCGACGAGGACACTGTTCTCATCGAATACAGCGGTCAGACCGTAAAGGCAGTTCCGTATGATATGCCGATATTTGCCTATGGTACGAAGAATGTCGGCACTCTCCGCCTGTGGCAGGCTGAGCCGGTCAAGGAGTTCGACTTCGATACCTTCAACAAGCAGGACTACCTCGAAGCCTCAAAGGAAAAGATCTACGCCGAGGACATTTCGCGTGTGCTCTATCCGAATGACGATACGAACGAGGGCAAAAAGCTCCGTCTGAAGCAGCAGTATTTCTTCAGCTGTGCATCACTGACGGACATTCTCCGCAAGCACAAGGCGCGCTTCGGAACTCTTGAAAACCTCGCTGACTATATTTCGATACAGCTCAATGACACTCACCCCGTCATCTCTATCCCCGAGCTCATCAGACAGCTTGTGGACAATGAGGGCTACACCTTTGAGAAAGCTCTTGGCATAGCGAAAAAAGTGTTCAACTACACGAACCATACTGTTATGCAGGAGGCTCTTGAGAAGTGGTGGATAGGACTCGTTCAGGAAACGCTTCCGAGAATTTATGAGATAATCATACAGATAAACGAGGAGCTCATCGCAGAACTGTACGCAGCCGGAGTACAGAAGGACAAGATAAACCGTATGAAGATAATCAAGGGCGAGCTCATTCATATGGCGGATATGGCTTGCTACGCTTCGAGCCACATCAACGGCGTTGCGGAGATACACACGCAGATACTCAAGGACATCGTCCTCGCAGACTGGTACAGCCTCTACCCGGACCGCTTCCGCAACGAGACAAACGGCATTACTCAGCGCCGCTGGCTCGCACTCTGCAACAGGGAGCTCTCTTCGCTCATTACCGAGCTGCTCGGCGATGAGGGCTGGGTGACAGATCTCGGCAGGCTCAGGGAGCTCTCAAGGTTTGCGGACGACGAGGGAGTTCTCCGCCGCTTCATCGACATCAAGCAGCGCAAAAAGGCTCAGCTTGCGGAATTCATCAGCGAGCATGACGGCGTTCAGGTCGATCCGGACTCGATATTCGACATTCAGATAAAGCGCCTCCACGAGTACAAGAGGCAGCTCCTCAACGCCTTCTCGATACTGTGGATATACTACGGCATCAAGGACGGCAGCATTACCGGTTTCAAGCCCACAACGTTCATTTTCGGAGCTAAGTCCGCTCCGGGCTACCGCCGCGCAAAGGCGATAATCAAGTTCATCAACGAGATTGGCAGGATAGTTTCGTCTGATCCGGATACGCGCGATCTCATCAAGGTCGTTTTCGTGCAGAACTACAACGTTTCCTACGCTGAAAAGCTGGTCGCAGCCGCTGACATCTCCGAGCAGATATCGACAGCCGGTACAGAGGCAAGCGGCACAGGCAATATGAAGCTCATGCTCAATGGCGCTGTAACTCTCGGTACGTTCGACGGCGCTAATATCGAGATAGTTCAGGAAGCCGGCGAGGAGAACAACTACATCTTCGGCGCAAGAGTTGAGGACCTTGAAAAGCTCATGCCTCAGTATGACAGCCGCAGGACTTTTGCCGGCGATCCGATGATAAAGAAGGTCGTTTCGTCGCTCATCGACGGCAGCGTTTCTGACGGTGGCAGCGGAGATTTCCTCGAGCTGTACGCTTCACTGCTTGACGGCGCGAGCTGGCACGAGCCCGACCACTATTACCTCCTCGGCGACATCAGGAGCTACGTTGAGACCAAGCTCCGTGCAAACAGCGACTATTCCGCAGACCGCCTTGCTTTTGCAAGGAAGCAGTGGCTGAATATGTGCAATGCCGGAAAGTTCAGCTCCGACCGCACTATCGCTGACTACGCCGAAAATATCTGGCATATAAGCTGATGTGACGCCCTTCGGGCGTCCATGTGAACGCGGAACAATTGTAGGGGACGGCGTCCTCGACGTCCCGCATAATAGAGAAGAGGTCAGAACGTAGGGAACGCCGCCCCCGGCGTTCCGGCGCACTATAAGGATTAAGAAAATGATGATATGGATAAAACTGATAAAGATGTAGTTTTTGGCTGTAATACAATAAACCCGGTGTACTGCCGGACTTGCATATTCCGACACGGTAAGCCTCCGTTTGTTGACCTTCTGGAAAAGGCATACTGCCTTGTATTCACAGAGGAAAGCGGCTTAAGCAAGCCAAATGATGTGTACTACGAGGGCGCTGAGTGTGATGCATATGAAAAAGAATAGCCAATAATGTCGAAACCATTGTAGGGGCGCCATTCCGGTGCTTGCATAAACATATTTACAAACAAAAAAGGACGCACACTGTGCGTCCTTTTTTCGTCATATATCATAGAGCCTTTCCGGCTCATTGGTCAGTCCTGCGCGAGTATCTCCTTGTAGAACTCAGCGTAGTCCTTTCTGCCGTCCTTTGTGAACTGGATAGCGGTTCTCGGGTGCTGGTTGAGGAGACCTGTCATAAGGTACTGGAGGTCGTAGCCCCATACAACGCCCTCTTCGCGGAGCTTTGTCATGTGCTTCTCGATGAAGCTGAGTACAGGGTAAACGTTGTACTTGGGGTTTTTGAGGAAGCCGAGAAGAAGCTCCATAGCGCAGTTTCCGGCACCGCGTCCCATTGAGGAGTAGGTAGCGTCGAGCCAGTCAACACCGTCGCCGACAGCCTCGATAGTGTTTGCGAAAGCGAGCTTCTGGTTATCGTGAGCGTGGATACCGACCTTCTTGCCGTACTTGTCAGCCATCTCGCAGTAGAGGTTAGCTATGCGAGCGAGCTGCTCGGGGTAGATAGCACCGAAGCTGTCAACGATGTAGAAAACGTCAACAGGGGATTTGCCGAGAATATCGAGAGCTACCTTGAGGTCTGTTTCCTGAGCGGTTGAGATAGCCATAATATTGCAGCTTACCTCGTAGCCCTTCTTCTTTGCGTCCTCGATCATATCTACAGCAGTGGGTATCTGGTGGAGGTATGTTGCAACGCGTATGAGGTCAACGGGGCTCTCAGCGCGGTCGTGGATATCTCTCTTGTAGTTGCAGCGTCCAACGTCAGCCATAACAGCGATCTTGAGATCGGTGTTGTTCTCGCCTACGATAGAGCGGAGGTAGTCGTCGTCGCAGAACTTGCAGGGACCGAACTTAGCTTCGTCGAAAAGCTCTCTGTCGCCCTTGTAGCCGAATTCCATATAGTCAACGCCTGCGCGGAGGTTAGCGTTGTAGAGATCCTTGACGAATTCGTCAGTGAAGAAGAAGTCGTTTACGAGACCGCCGTCGCGGAGAGTAGCGTCAACGACCTTTATGTCAGGTCTGTAATCAAGGAGCTTGGAAATTTCTTTCATAGTGATCTATCCTTTCATATAACACTTTATGTGTTTAAAGCTTTACGCTGTAACGCTTTAAAGCGTTTTCTATTCAACGTATAATAGTATATCACAAAAAAAGAGAGTTGTCAAACGTTTTCTGAAAAAATTTCATTTTTGTAGAAATCGCCATAGAGCGCACCGTAAAGTGTATCAAAACAGGGCATATTGCGGTAAAGGAGCTGCTGCTGAAGCTGACGGGCGGCAGAGACCGCCCGCAGTATCCTTCCGGAAGCTCAGCCGTCATTTTGAAGCGATACGGTAGAGCACATATATCCCGACTCCGGTGAGAAGCAGGAGTGCGCCCCATATCGCAGCACGTTTTTTATCCTTTTTGCCGATGCCTGCGGTGCAGTTGTAGATACATATCAGCATAAAAAGGACGATGAGCTTGCTGATTATTTCTGAGACCACAGCTTAGCCTCTGAGCTCTGCGCCGATAGCGCCGAGTGCCTTGATGACACGCTTCATAGCACTGTCAGCCTGTTCGTCGGTGAGTGTGCCGTCGTGTGAACGCATTGAGATAGAGTAAGCGAGACTCTTCTTGCTGTTCTGCTTCATATCGTCGCTGCGGTAGATGTCGAAGAGAGTAACCTTTTCGAGAGTCTTGCCGACAGCGTTCTTTATAGCCTTTTCGATCTCAGCGGCAGGAGTGTCCTCGTCGCAGACAAGGCTGATGTCACGGGTAGTTGCAGGGAACTTCGGGAGCGGACTGTATGTTATCTTCTGTGCAGCAGCTGCCATAAGCTCAGGGATATTGAGCTTTGCAGCGTAGGTCTTTACGCCTATCTCGTACTTCTCCTGAACCTCGGGGTGAACCTCGCCGAGGATACCGAGGAATGCGCCGTCCTTGATGATTACTGCGCTTCTGCCGGGGTGGAGAGCGTACTTCTCGTCGAATTCGTCGCAGTCGGTTGCGCGGATATACTCAACTTCGCCGATATTCATTTCGTCGAGGAGCTGTTCAACCATACCCTTGAGGGTGTAGAAGTCAGCGTCGCCGCCGTACATACCGATAGTGAGACGCTGGGGCTCATCGGGGAGAGAGAAAGCGTACTTGTGCTTCTGGGTGCCGCTGTTTGCGAGAATATCGCCGTTTATGAAGGGCTTCTCCTCCTTTGCCGGGAGGTACTCCTTGGAGATCTCGAAGAGACAAGCCTTCTCGTTGCGGTTATTGTAGTTGAACGAGAGAACGTCGAGCATCGAGGGGAGAGTAGTTGTTCTCATAACGCTTGTGTCCTCGCCGAGAGGATTTACGATGCGTACAACATCGCGGAGCTTGCTGTTCTCCGGGAGACGGATCTTGTCAAAATACTTGGGAGAAACGAATGAATAGGTAGCTATCTCGTAGCCGCCGAGTGAAACAGCTGCATTTCTGAGTGCGCGGACGAACTTCTGCTCGTCTGTGAACTCTGCCTTTGCAACGCCGCGGAAGTCTGTGGAGGGAATGTTGTTGTAGCCGTAGATACGGGCAACCTCCTCTGCAATATCAGCCTTGCAGCCGATGTCTATACGGAATGCAGGTGCGACAACATTGTTTCCGCTGAATGTGAAGCCGAGACGGCTGAGGTATTCCTTCATCTTGTCCTCGGAGATGTCAGTGCCGAGGAAATTGTTTATCCACTCGGGATCGAATACGACCTCTGAGGGCTTGAAATCGGACTTGTTGCAGTCGATGACAGTGTTTACGACCTCGCCTGCACCGAGGAGCTCAACGAGCTCGAAGGCTCTCTTGAGGCAGGTCATAGAGATAGTGGGATCAACGCCCTTTTCGTAGCGTGCAGAAGCGTCGGACTTGAGCTTGAGCTTCTTTGAGGTCTGGCGTACCTGTGAGGGCTCGAAGTAAGCTGACTCGAATACAACAGTTGTGGTATCGTCCATAATACCACTGTACTCGCCGCCCATAACGCCTGCAACGGCAACGGGCTTCTTCTCGTCGGCGATGACGAGCATATCGGAGGTGAGTTCACGCTCAACGCCGTCGAGAGTCATTATCTTTTCGCCGTTCTGAGCGTTGCGGACGTTGATATGAGCGCCCTCAACGTAGCGGAGGTCGAAAGCGTGCATAGGCTGACCGTACTCGAGCATAACATAGTTAGTGATGTCAACGAAGTTGTTTATCGGACGGACGCCGCTTGCGCGGAGACGCTCTCTCATCCAGCGCGGTGAAGGACCGATCTTGACGTTCTTTACGATACCTGCACAGTATCTCGGGCACTTTTCTGCATTGTGTATATCCACTTTGAGGTAGCTGTTAACGTCGCCGTTTACGCCCTTGAACTCAGGTGCCTTGACCGTGAGGGGGAGGTCATAGGTTGCGGCAGTTTCTCTTGCAAGACCGATAACGCTGAGACAGTCGGGACGGTTTGATGTTATCTCGAACTCAACGGAAGTATCATCAAGACCAATAGCAGAATGGATATCCTGACCGAGCTTGCAGTCCTCCTCAATGACGAAAACGCCCTCCGGATCAGCATAGGGGAAGTCGTGAGCGGTAAGACCGAGAGTATCGAGTCCGCAGAACATACCGAAGCTCTCAACGCCGCGCATCTTGCACTTCTTGATCTTGCCCTCGGGGAGAACAGCTCCGTCAAGAGCAACGGGCACGAGGTCGCCCTCCTTGACGTTCTTTGCGTTTGTAACTATCTGAATGGGAGCTTCAGCGCCGATGTCCACCTGACACACGAAGAGAGCGTCAGCATTTTCGTGAGGTCCCTTTGAGAGTATCTTTCCGACTACGACGTTGGAGATATTCTTGCCCTCCTCCTCGTAGCACTCAACTTTTGAACCGCTCATTGTAAGAGCGTGACAGAAATCCTTTATCGGCACGTCGGCTTTAACGTAGTCGGCGAGCCATTTCATAGATAAATTCATATCAGTATTCCTTTCTTGATATATGTTTCGGAGAAGGTTTCAGCGCCTGTCTCCCTTGTTTTTTTCGGTGAGCTCTTTCAGAGCCTTCTGGAGCTCCTGACGGGCATTCTTGGGTTTGGCAGGAGAAAGCGGTCTGCCGCCGTTAGCGGTGTAAGCTCTGATCGCATCTGCAAAATCGTCTCTTACATCGCGGTTATCAATTCTGATAACGTCAATGCCGTTTTTAAGAGTTAACTGTATATAGCGGTGTGTTCCGGTTTTGATATTGTGAGTCTCTGATGTAGAGACCTTTGTTATTTCTGATACCGGGTATGTCCTCATCGTTAAGGTGTTTATCAGCCAGCCGTTTGTGAGGAAATATCTGTTTTTGTACCTGTGATCGGAGCGTTCCTTCAGTTCGTTGAACTCCTCGTCTGTTGAAACGCCGAGCTTCTCCTTCATCTTCTTGGTTCGGATACACAGAAAAGCGATATATCCGGCGAACAGGAGCCCGACTAACATTGTCAGCTTTAAGTGTACAGGAGAGTTGAAAGTGAAGGCTATGAAAAGCGGATTGATGAAGAATATCAGTATCGCTGCACATATCAGGACGCGCAGAAGTATCTGCTGTTTGTTCATATCAAGACTCCTTTACAGTAAAACTGCAATGCTGTTACATATAAAAATTGTCCGGTACGAAGAGCTTTCCCTGATCGCGGCATCTGATGAATTCCTCAACGTTCCTGACGAGCCGCTCACGCTCCTTTGAAGAGGTGACGCTGAATACGTCAGTGCCGCCGCGGTAGGTTATCGTAATACCGTACAAATTCTTGTTCCATTGTTTATTGGTCCGCTCAACGCTTATCATATCGTCTGCCGGGTAGAATTTGTAGGAAAATTCGTTTATCACCCATACGTCTGAAATGCAGAAGCGGTTGCGGTAGTTGTACTTTCAGCCACGCTTGTACTCGTTGTACTCCGCCTTGCCTGAAAAGTCCATAGCCTTTATCAGACCGGATTTTTTCACAGCCATATAGGCGAACAGGCTAACTGCTATCACTGCGGTTATGCCCAAGCATAACAGGTAGCCTTCCTTTGACAGGTGATAACGGCGGTAGCGGAGAAGGCTGAGTGTCATATCACTGAGCAGATGAGCGTTCATAAGCTCAGAACTGCTCTAAGAAGCGGACGTCGTTCTCGTAGAGGAGACGGAGGTCGTTGATGTCGTAGCGTCCCATTACCATACGCTCAAGGCCGAGTCCGAATGCAAAGCCGGAATACTTCTCCGGATCAATGCCGCAGTTTTCGAGTACCTTGGGGTGTACCATACCTGCACCGAGGAGCTCGATGTAGCCCTCGTCCTTACACATAGAGCAGCCCTTGCCGCCGCAGTTGAAGCAGCTTATATCAACTTCGCAGCTCGGCTCGGTGAAGGGGAAGTGGTGGGGACGGAAGCGGAGCTTGCAGTCCTTGCCGTAGAGCTTCTTCATAAGCATCTCAAGAGTACCCTTGAGGTCTGACATTGTGATGCCCTCGTCGATAACGAGTCCCTCTATCTGGTGGAAGAGAGGGGAGTGTGTAGCGTCAACAGCGTCCGAACGGAAAACACGTCCGGGAGAGATGATGCGTATCGGGGGCTTCTGGTTCTCCATAACGTGTACCTGAACCGATGAGGTCTGTGTACGGAGGAGGATAGACTCGTTTGTGTTCTCAATATAGAATGTATCCTGAGTATCTCTTGCCGGGTGATCGGGGGGGAGGTTGAGAGCCTCGAAAACGTGGTAGTCGTCGTCGATCTCGGGACCGTCTGCGATCTCAAAGCCCATACCCATAAATATCTCACGGATCTCATTCTCGACCTTTGTGAGCGGGTGGAGCTTGCCGAACGGAGCGTGTTTGCCGGGGAGAGTAACGTCGATAGTTTCCTCCTTGAGCTTAGCGGACTGCGCTTCGGATTTGAGTGCGCTGAGCTTGGAAGCGAGAGCCTCCTCGATATCTGCGCGCACCTTGTTTGCGAGCTGTCCGATAACGGGGCGCTCCTCAGCGGAGAGCTTGCCCATCTGCTTCAGGATAGCGGTGAGTTCACCTTTCTTTCCGAGGAATTTGATCCTCAGGTCGTCAAGCGCCTTGATCTCGGTGCAGGAGGAGAGCTCCTGTTTTGCGAGCGCTTCGATTTTTTCGAGCTGTTCTTTCATTTTTTCACCTCATAGAAAATTTTTAATGTGTCGTGACAATAAAAAAAGTCCTGTCCAACAGGACAAGACGTAAAACCTTGCTTATAAACCACCCATTGTCAGGAGAGCCGACACTCTCTTGTCTTTAACGCAGACCTACGTTGCAGTCTACAAGAATAGCAGCACCGACCGCCTGTCAGCAAACGCCGCGGAGCATACAGCCGCACCTTCAACCGCACCCCTCGTGAGTGAACTTCGGAACGTTTTCTGCCGGAGCGCTCGCACCATTACGCTCTTCTCTGCGGACTTTCCGCGCACCTACTCTCTCAGTCATCGGGTTGTATGTATATTATAGCGCGTAAAAAGGAAAAAATCAAGGGGTTTTTGAAAAAAATCCTGAAGAATTCGCGGTGCTGAAAATGCTTGGCTTTTGGAAGAAATACACAAATTACACAGCTGACATATGTGCAGGTCTACGAATTTCTTGAAAAAATGCAACAAAACGACGTTCTGAGCAGACTTATTATATAGAAACTGATTTCCAGAAGGGGTGATCCTATGAAAAAATTATATGCAGCAGCGATCGGACTGGTACTCCTTACAAGCTGCGGACACGTTGATCTGTCAAAGAACGTTTTTGAAACATCGACCGGAACATCTGAGACAGCTGCACATAAAGCTGCTTCGACCTCTGTCACCGTTACAGCAGTTGTCACTACTATGCACGATACTGCGGCAAGTACGGCTGTGATATATAACGGAGCGAACATAGGCTCAGCAGAAATGCCGGAAATTGCTCTTATAAAGCGTGTGACTGCAAACGAATACTGCTCGGACAAGACAAGCGTATCAATTATCGACAGGAACGGCAATCGTTATTACACAGAAGATGCAAATATATGTGCTATGGATAATGCTGAGGTGAACGAAAAACTCGCAGTCGGCGCTCTGGACGCTTATCTCACAAAGGCAGACAGCGTCGATACCGATGAGATAGCCGAAAACTACAAGCTGGTCTGTGAGGCTGCTGAGAACGATGACTGTTCATTCAACGAACCCGAGGCAGTGCCTGATGTTGAAGCACCGGTCATAGGTGTATCCTGTATGTACTACGACGCTGACGGTGGGCTGAAAAGTGTCCGGATATATGAGAATAAATGCCTGACGGATATCTTTACCAACAGCGATAAGCTGACAAGAGTTTACAAGTGGTATAACGCGTTGAACAAAACTGAATAAGATTTTTAGCGATCTGCAATTTTTCTATCCGTTAGTCTTGATATTTCCGGTGATATGTGCTAATATATTATTGTGTAAATATTTAGATTGGAGATATGTCTGATGGATAATTTTTCCGAACAGCTCGTGAAGAAGAACGAGACTTCCGCCGACAGGAACCGCAGGATAATGCTGCTGGTTCTGGGAATTCTGCTTACGATAGCACTTGCCGTGCTCTCATTCCTCCAGCTGGACAAGCCCGGTATGGCTTTTCTGGGAATGCTGCTTGCTGTCGCTGCCGGCTATGGCACCTACTTTATAGTGCAGGGCACTTACGTCGAGTATGAGTATACCTTTACAAACGGCGAGCTCGACATTGCGAAGATAGTTGCCAAGAAGAAGCGCATCGAGCTTATCTCGACCGATGTCAGGAGCTTTACGGATTTCGGAAAATATAACGACGATATGGAGGAAAACGATGATATGACCGTCGTTATCGCCTCGGACAATATCGCCTCTCACGAATACTATGCGGATTTTCAGGACGAGGAGTACGGTTCTGTCCGTCTTATCTTCGTGCCGGACGAGAAGACTCTCGGAAATATCCGCAGGGCTCTTCCCCAGAAGCTGAAGGCACAGCTGGTCAGGGAGGAGAGCGAACAGTAAGCCTGAGCGGTACTGAGCCGTGCAGGACGGATCATCATTACGGAGGTGTGGAAATTGCAGATCGTATCACCGAAACAAATGGCAAAGATCGAAGAACGTTCAGAGGAACTGGGCGTTTCACGCAGACAGCTGATGGAAAATGCCGGCAAGGCTCTTGCAGGTATCATTGACGACTACTGCCGGAAGGAACCGGATATTTCACCCGAAGAAAAGTCGATAGTTTTTCTCGCAGGCAAGGGCAACAACGGCGGAGACTGCTTCGTTGCAGCGAATATCCTCGTCTACCGCGGCTATCGCATCACGATAATCAGCGTGGGCGGCAAACCGGTCTCCGAGCTCGCTGCGGAGATGTACGACAGGCTGCCAGCTGACAGAGTGGAGTTTCTTGAGGGTTACAGGAGCGAGAACGTCGAAGCCGCTCTTGAGGCTGCCGAGCTCGACTATATGACTATCCCGAACAGCCGCGACGGTTTTCACGAAAACGGCAGCGATAATCCGTTTGATGCTATCGTGAAGAAGGAACAGCAGCGTATGAGAACGGTCAAGGGAGCTATCCTCCGTGCCTATGTCATTGTTGACGGTGTGTTCGGTACGGGCTTCCACGGTGAGCTCGACACGGAAACAGCCGGTATCTTCGGTATCGGTTCGGGAGCTTACCGGATCTCGGTAGATATCCCGAGCGGAGGAAACAGCTCGACCGGAACTGTTTCGCCGGGAGTTTTCAAGGCTGATGAAACCGTCACCTTCGGCTTCCTGAAAACAGGTATGACACAGTTCCCACTGAAGAAATACTGCGGAAAGATAACTGTTGTCGATATTGGTCTGCCCTGCAAATCGGTCGAGACGATAGACGGCGAGCGTGCTTACTACCGCATAGAGCGCAACCACCTTGCGGCATTTCCGCCTAAGCGTGAACGCGATGCTCACAAGGGCAGCTTCGGAAATGTGCTCGTCATCGCAGGCAGCTCCTCGATGAGGGGCGCAGCTGCTTTTGCAGCGCTCGGTGCCCTGAGAATGGGTGCCGGACTTGTTCGCCTTGCCTCTGTTGAAAAGTGCATTGACACAGTTTCAGCTCTCGTGCCTGAGGCTACATACATCGAGCTCGACTGTGACGACTACGGCTATATGCTCTACGACAGCAGCGTAAAACCGCTGACTGCCGCTCTTGAAAAGGCTGACGCTGTGGTCATAGGCTGCGGAATGGGAGTTACTCCCGATACGACAGAGCTCGTGAGATTTGTAGCACAGAATGCAAAATGTCCCGTAATTATAGATGCCGATGGAATAAACTGCATTGCATCGGACATAGATATTTTAGTAAAGAAGCAGACAAACATCATCATCACTCCGCATACCGGCGAAATGGCAAGGCTGCTCAGGTGTGAGTGCGCTGATGTCAGCAATGACAGATTTGCTGCTGCGGAGAGCTTTGCCGAGCAGTTTGGTGTTACGGTCGTGCTCAAGGGCGCCGGAACTATCATTGCGGACAATCACATAACAGCCGTGAACCACACCGGAAATCCCGGTATGAGCGTCGGCGGCAGCGGTGATATACTCGCAGGTATGATCGGCGCGATAGCCGCACAGGGTGCAGACATCATCGACAGCGCCTGTGCCGGAGTCTATATGCACGGACTTGCCGGTGACGCGGCTGCTGAAAAGCTGGGGCAGGAGGCGATGCTGCCGAGAGATATAATCGACAATATATCTGATTCTTTCAGGATATTAAAGGAAAAGAAACTGAATAAGGACTGAAGCCGCAGAATATACGCTGCTGCTGCCGGTCGCGGAAGTTAAAGTCTTGATAAATTTTCAGAATGGAGAGTTATTATGAAAAGACTTATAGTATTCGCGTTCACGGCGGCGGCAGCGCTTTGTCTTGCGGCTTGTTCAATGCCCTCAAAGAATAAGGCGAGCCGTCCGAACAGGCTCGGGGAGAGCTTCAGCAGCGATGTTGACATTACGATCGAGAAGCTGAAGGCTGAGGGGAGGCTCGAACGCTCCGGCGACGACTGGAGCGTTGAATTCTCAGAGCCAAATACCCTCAGCGGTGTGAAGCTGGAATTCACCGAGGGCAGCGTAAAGGCTTCTTACAAGGGGCTGAGTTTCTCTGTACCGCAGTCTGCGGTGCCGGTGAAGGCAATGATGCTGAACCTTATCAAAGCGGTCGGGGACAATTCCGGCGAAGGTGAACTCAAGGGCGAGGAAAAGGACGGTTCGCTGCGGATAAGCGGAAGTCTTGACGGCGGCAGCTATACGCTATCGGTGGACGACGGCGGTATGATAAGCGGCTTTGATATGCCGGGGTATGAGCTTTCGATGAGCTTCACCAATGTCACGGCGAACGGCAGCGCTCCCACGACAGGGACTGCTGCGGAAACGACTTGCGTTACGACTGCTCCCGAAACAACGTCAGCCGTTACGACTGCCAAGTAGGGAACGTTCTCACCTGTCGGTTCGGTCGGTGCTTCTGCCTACGGCAGAGGTGTCCGCCGGACACCCGCACCGCCCCCGGCGTTCCGCAAATAACGAAAATGTATACCAGAACCATCGTAGGGGACGGCGTCCTCGACGTCCCGTGCCGCCCGGAATTGTAGCATAAGACGATCGTAGGGGCGGCGTCCCGCCGCCCGCTCCATTTGGGTGCCGTTTTTTTAAAGCTGTAACGAACGGGTTTTGATTAAAACAAGAAAATATGTTCTCTCCAAGCCACTGGCTATTTATTTTATTAAAATTATGTGCTATAATAGTAGTTGAACTTTTCTGAATAAACTGAAATACGTTTTAAGGAGCTATTATGACTGATAAAATTATAATCAAGGGTGCAAGAGAAAATAACCTCAAGAACATCGACCTCGAGCTTCCGCGTGACAAGCTCATCGTTATGACAGGTCTGTCGGGTTCGGGAAAATCCTCCCTCGCCTTCGATACAATATACGCCGACGGTCAGCGCCGCTATGTCGAGAGCCTTTCGTCCTACGCGAGAATGTTCCTCGGACAGATGGAAAAGCCCGATGTGGACAGCATAGAGGGACTCTCTCCGGCTATATCCATAGACCAGAAGACCACCTCCAAGAACCCCCGTTCGACCGTGGGAACTGTTACCGAGATATACGACTACCTCCGACTTCTCTATGCGAGGATAGGTGTTCCGCACTGTCCTGTCTGCGGAAGAGTCATCTCCCAGCAGAGCATCGACCAGATGGTAGACTCCGTTATGGAGCTCCCCGAGGGGGCCAGAGTGCAGCTCCTTGCGCCTATCGTCAGGAACCGCAAGGGACAGTACGCAAAGGAGCTCGAAAGCGCAAGGAAGTCCGGCTTCGTCCGCGTTCGCATAGACGGCATAATGTATGAGCTTGCCGAGAATATCAAGCTCGACAAGAACAAGAAGCACAATATCGAGATAGTCGTTGACCGTATCGTGATAAAGCCGGGCATCGAGTCGCGTGTGACCGACAGCCTTGAGACTATCTTCCGTCTGACCGGTGGACTCGCTCTCGTGGACGTTATCGGCGGCGATGAGATACTTTTCTCGCAGAACTACGCCTGTCCCGAACACAACATCAGTATTGGTGAGCTCGAGCCGGTTATGTTTTCGTTCAATAACCCGGTCGGCGCTTGCCCGAAGTGTACCGGTCTGGGCGTGTTCAAGCACATTGATCCGGAGCTCGTTGTCCCGAACAGGGAGCTCTCTATACTTGACGGAGCTATCAATGCTCCCGGCTGGAACAGTCTCGATGAGACCTCTATGTCCCTGATGTATTACAAGGCTGTTTCGGAGAAGTACGGCGTACCGCTGGACGTTCCGGTGAAGAAGCTGAAAAAGGAACAGCTTGACCTCTTCCTTTACGGCACGGGCGAGGAAGTCCTCGAGCTCCGCAGACCTGCTTCACTCGGCGGCGGCACCTATAATACCCCGTTCGAGGGCGTTGCGAATAACCTCGAGCGCCGTTACCGCGAGACCACGAGCGAATGGTCGAGGAATGACATTGAGGGCTATATGAGCGAGGTTGACTGCCCGGTCTGCCACGGAAAAAGGCTCCGTGACGAGTACCTTGCCGTTACCGTCGGCGAGAAGAATATCAGCGATCTTACGGACTTTTCTGTCCGCGATGCACTCACATTCTTCAAGGAGATAAAGCTCTCGAAGCACGAAGCTCTCGTCGGTGAACGCATAATCAAAGAGATAAAGGAACGCCTCGGCTTTCTTGTCAGCGTAGGTCTTGAGTACCTCACGCTCTCGCGTTCCTCGGGAACTCTCTCCGGCGGTGAGAGCCAGCGTATCCGTCTTGCTACGCAGATAGGCTCTTCGCTCGTGGGAGTCCTGTACATTCTCGATGAGCCGAGCATAGGTCTCCACCAGCGCGACAACGACAAGCTCATAGCTACGCTGAAGCGTCTCCGCGACCTCGGAAATACGCTGATAGTGGTCGAGCACGACGACGACACTATGCTTGCTGCCGACCATATCGTAGATATAGGTCCGGGCGCAGGAGTTCACGGCGGAGAGGTGGTTTTTTCCGGTACTGTGGACAAGCTCCTGAAATGTAAGGAGTCCATAACCGGACAGTACCTCAGCGGCAGGAAGAGAATACCTCTTCCGGACAAGCGCCGCGAGGGCAACGGTCTCTTCCTGAGCGTCCGCGGAGCTTCCGAGCACAACCTCAGGAATGTCGATGTGGACATACCGCTCGGAAAGCTGATATGCGTGACAGGCGTGTCGGGTTCGGGAAAATCGAGCCTTGTCAACGAGGTAGTCTACAAGCACCTTGCCGCAAAGCTCAACCGCGCCAAGATAAAGCCGGGCAAGTTCCGGGATATGGAGGGGCTCGAAAACCTCGACAAGGTCATCTGCATCGACCAGTCCCCGATAGGCAGGACGCCGCGTTCCAATCCGGCTACCTATACCGGAGTTTTCGGTGACATACGCGAGCTCTTCGCCAAGACTGCCGATGCGAAGGCAAGGGGCTACACCGCCGGACGCTTCTCCTTCAATGTCCGCGGCGGACGCTGTGAAGCCTGCGAGGGCGACGGAATAATCAAGATAGAGATGCACTTCCTGCCGGATATTTACGTTCCGTGCGAGGTCTGCAAGGGCAGACGCTACAACCGCGAGACGCTCGAGGTACACTACAAGGGTAAGTCTATCTACGACATTCTTGAGATGACCGTTGACGAGGGCGCGGAGTTCTTCGAGCATATCCCGAAGATAGCGCGGAAGCTCAGAACGCTTCAGGACGTAGGCCTCGGCTACATCAAGATAGGTCAGCCGGCAACGACTCTCTCCGGCGGTGAGGCACAGAGAGTCAAGCTCTCGACGGAGCTTTCCAAGAGGGCTACCGGAAAGACGATATATATTCTCGACGAGCCTACGACAGGACTTCATACAGCTGACGTTCACAGGCTGATACAGGTGCTCGAAAAGCTCACGGAACAGGGAAACACCGTGCTTGTCATCGAGCACAACCTCAACGTGATAAAGGTTGCTGACCACATCATCGACCTCGGTCCGGAGGGCGGCGACGGCGGCGGTACTATCGTTGTTCAGGGAACGCCGGAGGAGGTCGCGGAGTGTCCGCAGTCCTACACGGGACAGTACCTCAAGCCGTACTTGAAATAATTCGGAATTCGGAATGCGTAATTAATGGTATCGCTTTTGGCGATGAATTAAAATATTCTGCTCTGTCCGCGTAAGAGGACAACGTGTGCAATTATTCTTGTAGGGAACGCCGTCCCGGCGTTCCGCAGCAAATTCATTCGTACCTCGCACTGGTGCGTTTTACCATTGAAAAATTCGTTTACAGATGCTATGATAAGGAGGGACTATGGATCACTTCGTGCTTCATTCCCAGTATGCGCCGGCAGGCGATCAGCCCAAGGCGATAGAACAGCTCGTGAAAGGGCTGGAAGAGGGCAAAAAGGAACAGATACTCCTCGGAGTAACGGGTTCCGGCAAGACCTTCACTATGGCGAATGTCATTGCCAAAGTGAACAAGCCGACAATAGTCCTTGCCCACAACAAGATACTTGCGGCGCAGCTCTGCTCGGAGTTCCGTGAATTCTTCCCGGAGAACGCCGTCGAATACTTCGTGTCCTACTACGACTACTACCAGCCGGAGGCTTACGTCCCGAGCACGGACAGCTACATTGAGAAGGACTCCTCGATAAATGACGAGATAGACAAGCTCAGACACTCCGCCACGACTGCCCTTGCCGAGCGCAGGGACGTCATCATCGTTGCGAGCGTTTCGTGCATATACTCCCTCGGAAGCCCGGAGGAGTACCGTTCTATGTGCGTCTCGATACGTCAGGGCGCTGAAAAGCCGCGCGACCAGCTCATAGAGGAGCTGGTCCGCATCAGGTACGAGAGAAACGACATTGCCTTTGAGCGAAACAGGTTCAGGGTTCGCGGCGACGTTGTTGAGATATTTCCGGCGATGTCGAGTGATACCGCAGTACGCGTTGAGTATTTCGGGGACGAGATCGACCGTATCTCCGAGATAAACGTCGTGACCGGCGAGGTAAAGGCTGTGGTCTCACACGCGGCTATTTTCCCGGCTTCACACTATGTTGTCGGCGATGATAAAATGGAAGCTGCCCTCGCCGAGATCGACCGTGAACTCAATGAGCGCATCGACTATTTCCAGAAAAACAACAAGCTAATTGAGGCTCAGCGCATAGAGCAGCGCACACACTACGATATGGAAATGCTCCGTGAGGTCGGCTATTGCAGCGGTGTCGAGAACTACTCCCGAGTCCTTGCCGGACGTCCTGCCGGAAGCACTCCGATGACCCTGCTCGATCACTTCCCGGAGGACTTTCTCCTCATCGTTGACGAGAGCCACGTTACTCTGCCGCAGGTGCGCGCTATGTACGCCGGCGACCGCGCAAGAAAGACTACCCTCGTTGAGTACGGCTTCCGTCTGCCGAGCGCTATGGACAACCGTCCGCTGAATTTCGACGAATTCAACGCGCACATAAATCAGGCGATATACGTCAGTGCGACTCCCGGACAGATCGAGCGTGAAAAGACCGATACCATTGTCGAACAGGTCATCAGACCGACAGGTCTCGTCGATCCGGAGATAATAGTCAAGCCGACTCAGGGACAGGTGGACGACCTTCTTTCCGAGATAAACACCCGTGCAGCCAAGAACGAGCGCGTTCTCGTGACGACGCTTACCAAGAAAATGGCGGAGGATCTCACCAGCTACTACGAGCGGCTCGGGGTAAAGGTGCGCTACCTGCACCACGACATCGACACTATCGAGCGTATGGAGATAATCAAGGATCTGCGAAACGGTGTTTTTGACGTTCTCGTGGGTATCAACCTCCTCCGTGAGGGACTCGATATACCGGAGGTAAGCCTCATCGCTATCCTCGATGCGGACAAGGAGGGCTTTCTCCGAAGCGAGACCTCGCTCATTCAGACCATAGGACGTGCCGCGCGTAACGCTCAGGGACAGGTAATAATGTATGCGGATACCGTTACCGGTTCTATGGAGAGGGCTATCAACGAGACCGAGCGCCGCCGTGCTCTGCAAATAGCCTACAATGAGGAGCACGGAATAGTTCCGAAGACCATAATCAAGGGCGTCAGGGACGTTCTTGAGATAACCTCAAAGCCGAAGGTCGAGGCAAAGACGGCGAAGAAGAAAATGTCGGCTTCGGAGCGCACGAAGCTCATAGAAAAGCTCACAGCGGAGATGAAAAATGCAGCGAAGATGCTCGAATTTGAACACGCTGCCTATCTCCGCGACAAGATACGCGAATTGCAGGAACAGTAGAGGAAGGAGCGGTATTTTGAAAAGACCTGTCATAAAAGTGCGGTACATCATACCGCTCGGAGTTATATTGCTTATGGCACTGCTCAACGTCATATCGCGTCTGAGCCGCGGCTTTTCGGACTTCTATGTGACGAAGATCTTTCCGCCGGTGAGCAGCGCCCTCTCATTTATCAGCGGACTGTTCCCGTTTTCGGTCGGAGAGATGATGATAATCGCCCTGATACTGCTGATAGTTCTGGGGATACCGGCGTCTGTGATACTGCTC
Source organism: Ruminococcus flavefaciens (assembly GCA_902766595.1). Classification (GTDB taxonomy): domain Bacteria; phylum Bacillota; class Clostridia; order Oscillospirales; family Ruminococcaceae; genus Ruminococcus; species Ruminococcus flavefaciens_U. The sequence continues at coordinate 28,573 of CACXEJ010000077.1, forward strand.
ATCGTCCGCAGGGACAAGCGCAGAAAAATTGCCGGCATCGCAGTTCTTTCCGCACTGTGGATACTCGCCTACATATGCACCGCGGAGACGCTCAACTGCTTCATAATGTACCAGTGTACGCCGTTTTCGGAGCGCTACCTCAGCCACAAGGAGCACACCCGGGAGGAACTCGTCGGGGTGTACCGGATACTTGTGGAGAAGTCCAACGAGCTTGCACAGGAGGTGCCGCGTGATGAGGACGGCAGATTTTACCTGACCTGCGACGTTGACAAGGAAGCCCGTGAGGCAATGAAAAAAGCCGCGGAGGATTATCCGCAGCTCAGGGGCTACTACCCAAAGGCGAAGAAGATACAGTTTTCGTACTTTATGAGTCAGTCGGGGCTTGCAGGGATATATTTCCCGTTTTCGATGGAGTCCAACTACAACGGCGATATGGTGCGGACAAACCTTCCGGACACTATCTGTCACGAATACGCTCATCTGAAAGGCATTATGCAGGAGGACGAGGCGAATTTCATCGGCTTTATAGCAACTATAGGCAGCGATAACGCTGAATTCCGGTATTCCGGCTATTTGTCGGCGCTGGAGTACGTTCACAATCAGATATATGAGAGGGAGATCAGCGAGGGATACGGCGTTACTGATGATATAAGCGATGAGGTAAGGGCGGACTGGTTCAGGTTCCTGCCTGACGACTACTGGGAGAAGAACAAGAAAAAGGAGATAATCTCCACGGATACGGTCAGCACCGTATCCGAAACCGCTATGGATACGAATATCAAGGTCAACGGCAGGGAAGAGGGCACGGAGTCCTATTCCTATGTTGTAAATCTGCTGCTGGACTATTACTATCCGGGCTGATTGCGTTCATCGTAGGGGACGGCGTCCTCGACGTCCCGCAGAAGTCAGAAATCAGAAGCCAGAGTTCAGAATTGTAGGGGCGCATTCCGTGCGCCCGAGCCATTTGAATTTGTAACATAAAACCATTGTAGGGGCGCCCTTTGGGCGCCCTTCAATTTATTATGCCGTATATTACAAATATTCTGCGGACCGCCAAAGGCGGCTCCCTGCACAGGATTACACGAATGAAAAAAGGCTTGTTTCCGTTATATTTTGTGCAAAATCGGTCATATTGATATATCATATTTGAGCTATCCTACAAAATTTATGGAATGTACTTTATTTATCACTTAAAAAATGGTATAATTAATCTGTTGTTATTTAATGTGAAGAGAGGGATCATATGAAAAACGGAGTTAAAATGCTTGATATTGCACAGAAGCTCGGAGTCAGCGTGGTTACTGTCTCCAACGCTCTTGCAGGACGTGAAGGCGTAAGCGATCAGATGAGGCGTAAGATCTGCGAAACTGCCGACGAAATGGGCTACAAGCCGTCAAATACAAGAGGCGCAAAGAGAATGCTGCTGCCGCGTTCCGGAAAGAGCGTCGGCATACTCACCTCGGAGAGGTTTGTAGGACCGCGCGGAACGTTCTACTGGGAGCTCACTGCCGGCATATCGAACAGGCTTTCAAAGCTGAACGTGTTCACAGTCTATGAGTGCATATCCGCAGAAAACGAGAACAGAGGAGCGCTCCCGAAGATACTTACGGATCATAAGGTGGACGCTGTCATCGTGATAGGTCAGGTACACAGGAACTACATCGAAGCCCTCAGTGAAGCTGCGATACCGCTGCTTTTCGTGGATTTCTACGACAGCAGGTATGACATAGACTCGGTGAATTCCGACAGCTACAACGGAGCTTATCTGCTCACCGACTACCTTATCAGTATGGGACACCGCGACATCGGCTTCTTTGGTACGCTCAACGCTACGAGCAGCATCAACGACAGATTTCTCGGCTATATGAAGTGCCTTATCGAGAACGGCATAGAGTACCGCAAGGAGTGGACTATCGGCGACAGGACGGAAAACGGTACTCTGCTCACTGATCCGGAGTTCCCCGACAAGATGCCGACAGCTTTCGTATGCAACTGCGACGAGACTGCTGCTCTGGTCATAATGGCGCTGCGCTCGAAGGGTGTGCGTGTTCCTGAGGACATCTCCGTGGTCGGCTACGACAACTACATCACTATGGGCATAGGTATACCGGCTGTCACCACAATGTCGGTAGATCTTGCGAAAATGGCTGAAATATCGGTCGATATAATCGTGAAAAAGCTCGCCGAGCCTTCCTACACCGAGGGAAAGCGCGTCATCGGCGGAAAGCTCATCATAAAAAACAGCGTTATGGCTATAAACGGGGGCGGCAGAGATGTTTGACAATCTGAAAGGGCACTTTCTGACCGTTGTAAGACACAGACGCAAGGTCAGAGAACATTGTTTCAAAGCGGGTATAATCTGGCGCGGACTGTGGCACGACCTGTCAAAATTCTCTCCGACCGAGTTCATACCCGGAGTGCTGTACTTTCAGGGCAGCCGCAGTCCTAATGAAAAGGAGCGTGAGGTGACAGGCTGCTCGCGCGCGTGGATGCACCACAAGGGCAGGAACCGCCACCATTTTGAATACTGGACGGACTATAACACCGTTACCAAGAAGCTCGAACCCGTAAAGATGCCGGACGTATTCATTTTTGAGATGTTCTGCGACCGCGTGGCGGCTTCAAAGATATACAACAAGGAAAACTACACGGACGATATGCCGCTCGGGTACTTTATGAGGGCAAAGCAAAGGCGTATCATCGAGAGGGAGACCGCTGCGAAGCTGGAATTTCTCCTGACTATGCTTGCGGAGCGCGGCGAAGAGGAGACCTTCCGCTACATAAGAAAGCAGGTCCGCCGCAGCAGACGCGGTATGACCGACTGGCGAGGACTTGACATTCAGAAATTTGTGCAGGAGACGAAGTAGACGTAAATTTTTTGCCGCGTTTGCTGCTATTTTATTAATTGTGTGATATAAGCGCGGAGCCCACGCCGCCTTTTTTCGCGGCATAATTTGAGAGAACGGAAATTTTTTGCCGCGTTTGCTGCTATTTTATTAATTGTGTGATATAAGCGCGGAGTCCGCGCCGCCTTTTTCGCGGCATAATTCGATGAAACGGAAATTTTTTGCCGCGTTTGTTGCTATTTTATTAATTGTGTGATATAATGTAATATATGTATCAATTCTGAACAGGAGTGTATATTTATAATGAGATATAACAGGACCGAACTTTCCGGAAATATCGGTTTTTCTTCGATCATTGACGAAAAGTTCAAGACGGCTGGGCTGGTAGTCCGTTTCATCACGGAGCTCTCAGGCGAGAAAGCCGCGGCTAACGCGCTCGGTATCGGAGTGCTCTCATCATCGAGTGCCGAGTACAGGACGCTTGCCGAGCTCAACGAAAAGCTCTCGTCCCTCTACGGTGCTTCACTCACCACATTCACAAGAAAACGCGGCGACGTTCAGGTGCTGGGACTGAGTGCTTCGTGGATAGACAAGAGGTACGCTTTCGACGGCGAGGATCTCGATAAGGAGATGCTCGGCATAATACGCGGCTGCATATTCGAGCCCAATGCCGAAAACAGCGAATTCGATGCCGATTCCTATATGATAACCAAGAATGATCTCCTCGACCGTATCGACGCCGAGCTCAACAACAAGCGCGGCTACGCTCTTTCGAGGGCTGCCGAGATAGCTTTCCGCGGCGAACCGGCTGAGTTCTCCTGCTACGGCACTAAGGAGTCCGCAAGCAAAGTTACCTCTGCCGAGGCTTATGCGGCTTACAGAAAGCTGCTCGAGACGGCACAGGTCGAGATATGCTATATAGCGCCCGAGGAGGATCCGGCAGTGCTTGAGATGTTCCGCGAGAGCTTCGGGGCTGTCAGCAGGAACTCCGGAAAGGTAACATTCAGGAGCGTTAGCCCTGCAAAGCCGGAGACCATTACCGAGTCGGACGAGTTCGACGTGCTCCAGTGCAAGATGGTAATGAGCTTCAAGACCGACTCAGACGATATGTTCGCAACAAAGCTGCTGAGCACTGTCTTTGGCGAGACCCCTGTCTCAAAGCTGTTTATGAATGTCCGCGAGAAGCTCAGTCTCTGCTATTACTGTGCCTGCCGCTACACCTACTCCAAGGGCAGCATAATGGTGGACATCGGCGTTGAGCGCGAGAACATCGAAAAGGCAAAGGCGGAGATACTCCGTCAGCTCGACGAGATAAAACAGGGAAATATCACCGATGCGGACATCGAAAGCGCTCTTCTCAGCCTTGACAATGCCCTCACACAGATCGGCGATACGCCTTCCTCATATTCGGCGTGGTACTTCGAGCGTTTCTGCGACGGAGAGATAGTTACTCCTGAAGAGCAGTACGAGAACTACAAGAAGGTCACCAAGGAACGCATAATCAAGGCTGCAAATTCGCTCAGCCTTGACAGCGTTTATCTTATGCTCGATAAGGAGGAACAGGCTTAATGGAGAAAGAACTCATCAGAAGCGAACGCACCGGCGACAGCTGCGTACACGTCAAGCACAGGAGCGGTCTTGATATTTATATATGCGAAATGCCCGGTTTCAGCAGCGTTGAAGCGCTGTTCGGCACTAAGTACGGCTCCGTGAACACGATGTTCCGCCAGAAGGGCGACGCGGATTTCACAACTGTCCCCGAGGGCATAGCCCACTTCCTCGAGCACAAGCTCTTCGAGAACGAGGACTGCGATGTGTTTGAGCTTTACGCAAAGACAGGCGCTTCCGGAAACGCCTTTACCTCATTTGACAAGACGGCATATCTCTTCAGCTGCTCAAAGAACTATCAGGAGTCGCTGAGGATACTCCTCGACTTCGTTCAGAAGCCATATTTCACCAAGGAGACCGTTGACAAGGAACAGGGTATCATAGGTCAGGAGATTAAGATGACCAACGATAACCCGGAATGGCGCGTGTTCTTCAATATGCTCCGCTGTATGTACCACGAGCACCCCGTGAAGATCGACATCGCCGGCACTGTTGAGAGTATCGCAAAGATAGACGCTGATCTGCTCTACAAGTGCTACTACACCTTCTACAATCTGAACAATATGGTCCTTTCCATTGCCGGAAACATCAGCGCGGACGAGGTGCTCGCAATATGCGACGAGTGCCTGAAGGACTGCGATGACAAGGGACTCGAAACCGTTTTCCCCGATGAGTCTGACACAATAGTAAAGTCAGAGATAAGGGAAAAGCAGCCCGTCGGCGCTCCGATATTCAACCTCGGCTACAAGTGCGGAGCCTGCACCGGTGAGGAGAGGCTCAGAAAGACTATGGTCGCTTCTATCGTGTCATCGCTCCTCTCGGACGCTTCTTCGGATATGTATCAGAGACTGCTCAAAGCCGGTATCATCAATTCCAGCTTCGGCACTGAGGTATTCACCGGAGACGGCTACTTCACCGTGATATTCAGCGGCGAGTCCGGCAGTCCGGAAAAGGTCAGGGACGCTGTTACTGACGAGGTCGACCGTATGCTCAGCGAGGGCATATGCGAGAAGGATTTCCAGCGTATAAAGAAGTCCACCTACGGTATGTTCGTGAGAGAGCTCAACAACGTTGAAGCAGTCGCAAATCTTATGATGAACTCCCATATGGACGGCGTAGGACCTTATGATGCGATAAACGTCATCTCCGGAATAACCTCGGAGGACGCTCTTGCGTTTATGAAAAATGAACTCAGACGCGACAGGCTTGTAATGTCCGTCATAGAAGGTGAGGGATAATTATGACGGTAGACAGGATAAAGGATACCAATGAGATATACTTCCCGAAGCTCGGCTGGAGATTTCACATTGATCCGACTGCTTTTAAAATAGGAAGCATCGAGATACAGTGGTACGGCATACTGATAACGATAGGTCTGCTGCTTGCACTCCTGTACTGCTTCCCTCGTATGAAGCGCTTCGGACTCGATACCGACAGAACGGTCGATGCGGTCATCGGAGGAATACTCGGAGGCATAATCGGCGCGAGACTCTATTATGTTGCATTTAACTTTGACGAATACAAGAAGGACAGCTTCGGCGAGACGGTCAAGGCGATTGTGAATACCCGTGAGGGCGGACTTGCCATATACGGCGGAATTATCGGTGCGATCGCGGTCGGACTGATAATATGCAGGGTGCGCAAGGTCAAGATACTGCCGATGCTCGATATAACTGTTCTCGGCTTCCTTATCGGACAGGGCATAGGCCGCTGGGGCAACTTTGTCAATCAGGAGGCATTCGGTGAGAACACCAGCAATTTCCTTGGTATGACCGGCGGAAAGATACAGGATACCATTTACACTAACGCGACCTTCATTGACGGCAAGCTCTCTGACGGAAGTGTGGATTACCTCCAGACCGTACATCCCTGCTTCTTCTATGAGTCGATGTGGTGTCTGCTTGGATTTTTCCTGCTTTCGTGGTACTCAAAGCGCAGAAAGTACGACGGACAGATACTTCTGCTCTATATGAGCTGGTACGGCGCTGAGCGCTTTGTAGTTGAGGGACTCCGCACGGACAGCCTTTACATCGGAAGCAGCGACCTCAGAGTGTCGCAGCTCCTTTCAGCAGTTCTCTTCGTGGTATCAGTGATACTTCAGATCGTATTCTACTCGAAGTACCGCAGAGATCCCGAGTCCTGCGTGCTTTATGCGAGCACGGAGGAGTCGCACAGACTCATCGAGGAAGCCCGCAGAAAGCGTATGGGTATGCCCGCTGAGGACATTCACGCTATGATGGGCGACGACGATGACGAGGAATTCGATGATGATTTCGACGACGATTTCGACGATGACGATGATGAGCCGTCAGGCTCTTCGATACTCGGTGACGATGATGAGGACGAGGAAAGCGTTCCGGAAGCCGCTGCTGAAAAGGCTGAGGAAGCAGCCGAAGCTGTTGAAGAAAAGGCAGAAGATGCCGCTGAGGCAGTTGAAGATAAGGCTGAGGAAGTCGCCGCAGCCGTTGAGGAAAAGGCAGAAGAAGCCGTTGATGCTGCTGTTGATAAGGCAGAGGAGATCGGTGACGGTATAGAAGAAAAGTACAGTGCCCTTGCGGAGAGCGTTGATGAAAAACTCAGCGGTGCTTCCGGAAAGAGCGCCCACAATAAGAAAAAACGTTCATAATTTCAGGAGGAACATAAAATGGCACAGATCATAGACGGAAAACAGGTTTCAGCAAGCGTTAAGCAGGAAGTTAAGGACGAGGCTGCAAAGCTCCGCGAGGAAAAGGGACTCAAGGTAGGTCTTGCGGTAGTTATCGTCGGAAACAATCCGGCTTCAAGAGTATATGTCAACAACAAGAAGAAAGCCTGCGAGGCAGTCGGTTTCCAGTCGTTCGAGTATGCACTTGACGAGGCAACAACTCAGGAGCAGCTCCTCGACCTCGTGAACGTTCTCAACCGCGATGACAGAGTGAACGGCATACTTGTTCAGCTCCCTCTGCCCAAGCACATCGACGAGAAAACAGTCATCAATGCTATCTCGCCCGAGAAGGACGTTGACGCTTTCCACCCTGTAAATGTCGGCAAGATAATGATAGGCGAGTACGCATTCCTGCCCTGTACTCCTGCCGGAGTTATGCGTCTCATCGCAAGCACAGGCACTGAGATTGCCGGCAAGCAGTGCGTTGTTATCGGAAGAAGCAACATCGTCGGCAAGCCTATGGCGATGCTCCTCCTCCACGAGAGCGGCACTGTTACAGTATGCCATTCCAAGACAAAGAACCTCAAGGAGATATGTCTCGGAGCTGATATACTTGTCGTTGCAGTCGGACGAGCTAACTTCGTTACCGGCGATATGATAAAGGAGGGCGCTGTCGTTATCGACGTAGGTATGAACCGCCTCGATGACGGAAGACTCTGCGGCGATGTTGAGTTTGAGTCAGCTGAGAAGAAGGCTTCCTACATAACTCCCGTTCCGGGCGGCGTAGGACCGATGACCATTGCAATGCTTATGAAGAATACCCTCACTGCTGCAAAACAGCAGAACGGTCTGGCATAATGATAAGAAAAAGCGCACCTTTACGGTGCGCTTTTTTATGGCAATAACATTGTGTGTTGCAGGGGCGGCGTTCCGCCGCCCGCACAAATCAGTTTTTTGTTTGGATACCGTCATTCGTCGAGGAAATCGAGGTCTGAACGCCCCTCGGTACTGATACCTGCTTTCTCTATCTCCTGTTTGAATTCCTGAGGAGTCATAACAGATGAAGCTGCTTTATCGCCGTCAAGGAAGGTCTTTGTTTCCATTGTGAAATCAGCTGTACCGTCATCATTTATTCTTCCGGCTCTGAGAACCATTCCTGTTTCGATGTCTATCCACTGCTCGCTTTTATGGTAATCTTCGCCCTGTGCTTTGGTCGGCGGGGGAGCGTAGGTAAATACAGCGCATTTCCTGCCAAGGAATTCTTCGGTGCCTTTTAAAGAGAAGTCACCTGACTCATACGATGAAAAATCCGGTTTGTACAGAGTCAGAGGAGACTCGTTGTCCTCTGAAAGGGAAGCTGTTTCGTTCTGGTCGATTGTCAAAGACAGATTTTTGCCTTTATATCTGTATTCGATCGCATTGAGAGCTGTTTCCGAGAGCTTTACGTTGAGTGTCATATCCTTCGGATTGAAGGTGGTCCCGCTTTTTTCAGCAGTATGTCTGTAATAGTAAATGTCCTTTGAGCGATCGTATGCTTTGATGTAATGACCGGCTTTTGTATCATATTCGTGATAGAAACAGGACAGTGCATTGGCGCGTTCATTCCATTGGCTGATAAGCTCTTCCTTGGTGAATTCAGCGTTCGGAGCGTCTTTGAGCGGCTCGTCGAGGAAGTCGAGGCTGAGTCCGTCTTCGAGAGTATAGCCGCCTTCGGTTATGAGATTTTTTATATCCTGTGGAGTGGGAATCATAGTTGCTTCGTCGTTGAGATAGAACTTAGAAGTTTCAAGCGGATATTCAACGCTGCCGTCCTCGTTGAAAAAAGCAGCTCTGATTATGATACCTGTTTCGAGGTCGATATACAGTTTGTTCTTGTTTTTTTTGTCCTCGGGCGGAGTATCGAATGGCAGGTAGCTTACAACAGCGCATTTCCTGCCGATATACTCCTCTGTTCCCTCTATCGACAAGTCAGAGATGTCCTTATAGGAGGCGTTAAGGTTGGAGAATTTGAGATGGGCAGGATTTTCAACAACTGTCTGATCGCTCCATAATGTGAGGCGCCTGTTGTTATAGCAGTAGTCTTTGATCTTGGAATTGACCATTTCACGGTAGCAGATATTGTTTATATGGTCAACAGCCTTTATGCGGAGCTCTCCGTTTTCGGAGCACTCCATATAGCACTTGTCATAATATTTTTCAGAATTCATTACGCGGTCGAGGAGCCATTCTTCGGTCAGCTCATTTGGAGCATCGGTATTGCTCTCGGCAGTTTCGGTCACTGAATACACCTCGGTACTCAGGGGCACAGACTGAGTTGCAGCAACAACAGTGCTTTCGCTGTCTTTGAGTGTCTTGCTGTTTTTCATCAGAGCTATGCTTCCGGCAACTGTTCCGGCTATGAGCACGAATGAGGCTGCCATTGCAAGCGGTCTGAGCCATACCGGTCTCTTTACGCGGTCAACGCCGCTGACGGTGCTGCCGGAGTCGGGTGCTTCGCCGGATCTTTTCAGCGCGATGCGCTTTTCGACCTCGCGGTAGATACGGTCGGCTTCTTCTTTGGTGTGCTGCGGGTATTCCTCTGCGATGCGGCTGATAGTATCGTCATCTGCATCACGGAGCATATCAGTAAGTTCATTTTTGTCTTTCATATCACATACTCCTTTCATAGAAGTCCGTTGAATTTTTCTCTGAGTTTTTTCAGTGAGCGTGAAGACCTTATTCTCACCGCTGCCGGTGAGAGACCGGTGATCGCCGCGATCTCGCGCGAATTTCTCTCATAGAAAAATTTATGTATAAGTATGTCAGAATCAGGTTCGCCAAGCTGGCGGATATGATCGAGTATCTGATGTATGAGGGCTTTGTTCTCAGCCGAAGCCGCAATGTCCTCGCCTGTGGAAATACTTCCTGCCGCTTCGTCATCGAGCGAATAACCGGCGGTGACTTTTCTTCTGAGCGAACGGTAAGCGCTTATCGCTTTATGCTTGGCAACAGTGCCGATATAGGCTTTGAGACTGCCGCTCATATCAGTGTCTGCATTTATCAGTATATCAGCGAACGAGTCGATGACACAGTCCTCGATGTCAGCCTGATTACCGGTGCCTCTCAGGATATTCAGGGCGATCGCATAGACGTAATTGTAGTATTCGTCGAACAGAGCACGCTGCCCCTGAGCGGGGGATCTTCGTATCAGATCCAGTATGTCGCTGTCATTCATACCTGTATTCTCCTTTCGCAAGCAGATCTGCTTTCACTTACACATACGCCGGAAAGACAAAAGTGTTTCAGGATCTCTGAAAAAATTTTGCAGCTGACTTCCATTGATAAAAGTGTGATTTGTGATAACTTTTATCATTATACAACATTGCGGCAGAATAATCAATCAATATCTGGGAATTTTTGCGGTTTTGCCCTTGACAACGTGTGTTCCTGATGTTATAATATAGATGACTATATACTGATGCTGTCCGAAGCACTAAGGACAGAAAAAAGTATGAGAGGGGTAATAAAAATGAATAATTTTAAACGATCAGCAGCGGCACTGCTGTCGGCTGGCGCTATGGCGCTTACCGGTGTTGCTGCCGCAATGCCCGTGTCGCCGCAGATCACGGCTTATGCCGTTGACGACACCAACGATGACTGGCTCCACGCAAAGGGCAGCCGCCTCTATGATATGAACGGAAACGAGGTATGGCTCACAGGTGCGAACTGGTTCGGCTTCAACTGCACCGAGAACGTTCCCCACTATCTCTGGAGCGGTGACATCGACCATATGGTAAAGGATATTGCCGACCACGGCGTTAACGTCCTCAGACTGCCCGTTTCGACCGAGCTCCTCTACAACTGGATGATCGGCGATCCGGATCCTATCGAGAGCGTTAATCCCAACGACGATCCGAACTATCCTATCAACGTTGACCTCATCAACCCGGACGGCTCTGTTGCAAACAGCCAGCAGACCTTTGAAGTTCTCCTTAAGAAGTGCAAGAAGTACGGCGTAAAGTGCTTCATCGACATCCACAGCCCCGAGTCCAACAACTCCGGACACAACTACGGTCTGTGGTACGGCAAGAGCTTCAAGGCAAACAACGGCAAGACAGTTGAGGTAACTACCGATGTGTGGATAGAAACACTCGCGTGGTGTGCCGAGAATTACAAGAACGACGATACTCTCATTGGCTTCGACCTCAAGAACGAGCCGCACAGCACTTACGGCGGAGCTCCTGTCGATGCTATATGGGACGACTCAGACAAGCCCAATAACTGGAAAAAGGCTGCTCAGGACTGCGCTGACGCTATCCTCGCCAACAACCCCAATGCTCTCATTCTCATCGAAGGCGTAGAGGGCTTTGAGGGACACGGCGCTTGGTGGGGCGGAAACCTCCGCGGTGTTGCAAAGTATCCGGTAATGCCCAAAGCAGGTACGAGCCAGATAGTTTACTCACCTCACGATTACGGCCCGGTAGTAAGCGCCCAGACATGGTTCGAGAAGGACTTCACCGAGGAGACCCTCCTTGATGATTATTGGCGCGACACATGGGCATACCTTATTGAAAAGGATATGTACCCGCTTCTCATCGGCGAATGGGGCGGACGTCTCGACGGCGGCAAGAACGAGCAGTGGCTCGGTCTTATCCGCGACTATATGATAAAGAACCACATCAACCATACCTTCTGGTGCCTCAATGACGACTCCGGTGATACCGGCGGACTCTGGAAGGATATACAGTTCGGCGTAACTCAGGGCGCTGACGGCAAGATGGAGGGCAAGACCACTATCAACTGGGACGAGGAGAAGTATGACACATACTATTATCCTGCAACATGGAAGACTCTCACCAGCAAGAAATTCATCGGACTTGACCATCAGGTAGCTCTCGGCAAGGACGGCATCTCGCTGAACGATTTCTACGCAAACTACGCTTCTAAAGAGGGAAGCAACCTTGACGGAGGCAAGAAGGCTGACGGTACTCCCATAGAGATAACCAGCTCTTCTTCACAGACAACTACCCAGACTTCAACTGTTACAACAACTACTACTTCCACGACCTCTGAAGTGACAACTGTTACTACAAATACACTTGAAACAGGCTCTGACGAATTCAGGGTATGGGGTGATGCTAACCTCGACGGCAATGTCAATATCGCAGATTCAGTGCTCGTAATGCAGGTTGCTACAAATCCTGATAAATATGATATAGGTAAAAGCTCATCAAGTATCAAAGAGGAAGGCTACAAAAATGCCGACGTTGATACTTCAACAAAAGGTCTCACAAACAGGGACGCTCTGTACATTCAGAAGTACAAGCTCGGACTTATCGACAAGCTTCCTGTGTGAGCCTAAATAAATGAGAGGGGAAATTTTTATGAACAAACTCATCCACAAGCTGACAGCAGCTGTAACAGCAGTTGCTGCCGGAGCGTCGTGCGCTCTCTACTGCGCACCGCTCGCAACAGACAACGCAGTTATCACCGCAAATGCTGCTGATGACTGCAACGACGACTGGCTCCACGCTGTCGGAAGCGGTCTCTACGACAAGGACGGCAATCAGGTATGGCTCACCGGTGCAAACTGGTTCGGCTTCAACTGCTCTGAGAACTGCGCACATGGTCTCTATGCGACCGATGTTGACGACTTCCTTTCGTCAGTTGCCGACCACGGCATCAACATCATACGCTTCCCTATTTCCACAACTCTTCTGAAGTCGTGGATGGACGGCGAGCCCCATAAGGTAAGCTCAGTTCAGGCAGCCTACAATCCTCCCAAGGACGTTGTCGGTGAGGACGGAACGATTACTCCCGCAGGTAAGTACGGCGACATCAACCGCGACTTCGTTCTCGAGGACGGTAAGACTCTCAAGAACAGCATGGAGATCTTCGACATCATCATGCAGAAGTGCAAGAAGTACGGTCTGAAGGCTTTCATCGACGTTCACAGCCCTGACGAGAACAACTCCGGTCATGACTATGAGCTCTGGTACGGCAAGGCTGGCATAACTACCGATGACTGGATCGACACACTCGTATGGATAGCTGACAAGTATTCAAACGACGATACCCTCCTCGGCTATGACCTCAAGAACGAGCCTCACGGCAAGCGTGGCTACAAGGGTACAGAGTGTCCGGACAATATTGCTAAGTGGGACGACTCAAAAGACGAGAACAACTGGAAGTATGCAGCTGAAAAGTGTGCAGATGCTATCCTCGCTGTAAATCCCAATGCGCTCATTATGATAGAGGGCGTTGAGCAGTACCCGATGACTGACAAGGGATACGGTTGGGACGATCCCGATATATTCCAGCCTAAGCCGGGCGAGGAAAAGTGGTACGGCGCATGGTGGGGCGGAAACCTCCGCGGTGTTAAGGATCACCCTGTTTCTCCCAAGGCCGGCAAGTCTCAGATAGTATATTCACCTCACGATTACGGCCCGTCCGTTTACGCACAGACATGGTTCGACAAGGATTTCTCAACAGAAACTCTCCTTGACGACTACTGGCGCGATACATGGGCTTACATCAACGAGCAGAATATAGCTCCGCTTCTCATCGGTGAGTGGGGCGGTCATATGGACAAGGGCAAGAACCAGAAGTGGATGGAGCTTCTCCGTGACTATATGATAGAGAACCACATCAATCACACATTCTGGTGTCTCAACCCCAACTCCGGCGATACCGGCGGACTCCTCGGCAACGACTTCAAGACATGGGACGAAAATAAGTACGGTCTCTTTGAGAAGTCTCTCTGGCAGACCACCGGCGGTACATACATCGGTCTTGACCACAAGACAGCTCTCGGAAACAACGGTATGTCCCTCAGCGAGTTCTACTCTTCCGGACAGAAGAGCAACCTCAACGGCGGCAAGACCTACGATCCCAAGGAGCCTACTTCACAGCCTACAACAAAGTCCTCGACTACAAGCAGTGCTGTGACAACTACAACAACTACCACCACTACAAAAACTGAGACCGAAACTATCACAAGCACAACTACAAAGCCCGAGCCGTACGGCACACTCAAGGTCGATATAAACATCGTTGACAAGGAGACCGGCGAGCTGGTAGAGGGTGTTGGCTACTCTATCTCAGCAATGGCAAATAACGGCGGCGGTGCTTTCTACGGCGAACGCAATTATAACTCCAACTTAACAGACAATTACTTCTATCCGAACAAGCTGAATTTCTCAAGCGACTCTGAGATACTGGACGCTGTATTCAGTTTGGAAATAGAGTCTGTTCCGAAGGGCTACCGTATGCCTAAGAGCTCACCCAGCACTACTTTCCAGATCCGTGCTGACAGACCGCAGTTCAAGGTAGAGATCGAGATCGCAAACGAAAAGACTATTCTCGGCGATGCAAACGGCGACGGACAGGTAAATATCGCAGATGCTGTACTCGTAATGCAGGTCGCTACAAATCCCGACAAGTACGATGTCGGAAAGACCTCCAGCAGCATTACTGCTAAGGGCAAGAGGAGAGCTGACGTTGACGGCAAGTCAGGACTTACCAACGCTGATGCACTTCTTATCCAGAAGTTCAAGCTCGGACTCCGTGCTTCACTTGAACAATAAGTAACATAAAGAACCGCTCGTAAGAGCGGTTCTTTTGCATTTACGGCAATATAATGAAAAAATTGTTGACATTTCGGTCAATAGCGTGTAAAATATAAATGTACGACTATTTATAGGTCAATGGTTTATATGAGTAATTATTCGAGAGTGGAAGTAAGTCGGCAAAGGGTGATTTAATGGTTTTCAGCAGTCTGGAATTTATATTTATATTCCTGCCTGTTTTTATGGCGGCGTATGCATTTGCGCCAGCAATGTATAAAAATGCAGTAATATTTGCCGGCAGTGTATTTTTTTACAGTCTCGGAGTAAAGAAGCCGGTCTACATTATGTTGTTCCTGCTGACTGTGCTGCTGAACTTCATTGTGGCGCAGTTCATAGAGAATTCGCGGCATCTTCGGAAATTCTGGCTGACCTTCGGAGTGGCATTCAACTTCTGGTGGCTGATATTCTTCAAATACTGGGGCTTTGGTGCGGAAAACATCAACAATATGTTCCACACGAGCCTTACGGTCAAGGACATAATACTCCCGATCGGCATAAGCTTCTACACCTTTCAGAACGTCTCCTACATCATTGACGTTTACCGCAGAAAGACCAGAGCCGAGAAGAGTTTCATCAACTACGGCGCATATATAAGTATGTTCCCTCAGCTCATTGCCGGACCTATCGTAACTTATGATACCGTTGCAAAGCAGCTCAGGAAGCGAACCCACAGCATAAAGCAGGTCGAGGACGGTCTCAAGACCTTCACTATCGGGCTTGGCTTCAAGGTGCTCATTGCCAATCAGATAGGCGGACTCTGGAGCGATGTTTCGGCGATTGGCTATGCGAATATCTCTACAAAGCTCGCGTGGATGGGCATTGCAGCCTATTCCTTCCAGCTCTGCTTCGACTTCTGGGGCTACTCCCTTATGGCTATCGGACTGGGACGTATTATGGGCTTTGAGCTCCCGAAAAACTTCGATTTCCCGTATCTTTCGGTGACTATGACCGAGTTCTGGAGACGCTGGCATATGACTCTCGGAACGTGGTTCAGGGAGTACATATACATACCCCTCGGCGGAAACCGCAAAGGTCCGAGGAGAATGGTGTTCAACACCTTTATCGTGTGGCTGTTTACAGGTCTGTGGCACGGCGCGAGCTGGAACTTCGTCCTGTGGGGACTTGTCCTCTTCGGCATAATGATGACCGAAAAGTTCTGGACGGGACAGTTCTTCAACAGGCACAGGCTCATCGGTCACGCCTATATGATACTGATAATACCGCTGACTTGGCTGCTCTTTGCGATAACAGACTTTGAACAGCTCGGCGTATACTTCCGCAGACTGATACCCTTTATCCGCAAGGACAACTCCCACGTCCTGAGCGGCGATTACAGGCAATACTGGGACACCTACCGCAATTTCTTCATAGCCGGAGTGCTCTTCTCGACGAAGCTGCCGTTTTTGATCTACCGGAAAATGAAGAATACGGTGATATGCTCGCTGGCTCTGCTGGCTGTATTCTGGGGCTCTGTCTACTGTATGTACAAGGGACTCAACGATCCGTTTATGTATTTCAGATTTTGACAGGAGACTTGATGTATGAATAGATTTAAACAATGCGTATATACTGTGATACTGCTGGCGACCTGCCTTGTGGCTTCACCGTTCATATACAAGCAGATATGGAATTCGAGCAAGGAGAAGACCAAGACCGAAAAGCTGCCGCCTATCGAGGTGAATATGCCGACAATGGCTGCGGCTCAGACCGGTACTGCTCCGGGCGGAGAGAATTCCACGGATACTCAGCAGACCACCGCTCCGGACGGCGCAACAGCAGCGACCGGTGAGACCGCTGCTCAGACTGAGACCGGCACTGCTCCTGCAAATGCAGGCTTTGCCTATGTTCAGAGCGATCCCTCATACTTCGATGACGCTCTCTTCGTAGGCGACTCGCGTACCGTCGGTATCCAGCTCTACGGCACTCTCAAGAACGCGGATTATTTCTGCGATAAAGGTCTTGCAGCCTACAAGATCGACACGGCTTCCGTAAACGGACAGACGCTTGACGGTGTGCTCAAGGCAAAGAAGTACGGCAAGATCTACGTTATGCTCGGCATAAACGAGGTCGGAAACAACTTCGACTACACGATAAAGGCTTTCAACAGCACTATCGACAAAATAAAACAGGCTCAGCCCGATGCACTTATCTATATAATGGCAAATCTCCACGTTACGACCGGTGCTCAGACGTCCACGATATCCAACGAGAGGATAAACTATCTCAATGCTTCGTTCTCTCAGCTTGCGGACTACAAGACGATCTTCTACATCGACGTGAACCCGGTCTTTGACGATAACGACGGTGCGCTCAGAAGCGACGCTTCAAATGACGGCGTACACGTTCTTGCCAACTATTACGAGACATGGTGCAGCTGGCTGTGTATGAATACTGTGAAAAAGTGATTATTTCCCCGGACGACGGTGCGCAGGTACTTTGTTCGGGGATAGTGATATATTTGCATTAACTAAGGAGGAATTGATATGGCAGAGCTCAAAAACGGCTTTAAGGCAAGAACAGTCAACGGCGGAGAATTCACCGTTCTGGAATTTCTCGGCGGAGGCGGACAGGGCAACGTTTACAAGGTCAGCTTCGGCGGCAGGGAAATGGCACTGAAATGGTATCACAAGTCCACCGTTGAAAAGATGAAGAATCCCAAGGAGTTTTACGAAAATCTCCGCAATAATATCCGCAAGGGTGCCCCGACCAAGGCTTTCTTATGGCCGGAGGAGCTTTCGGAGTGGTTAGACGGCAGCTTCGGCTACCTTATGCAGCTCCGTCCGCAGGGCTTCGAGGAGCTCACGCGCTTCCTCATCTGGGATCCCAAGAAGCGCCGTATGAAGGCACAGTTCTCGGGCATAACCGCAAGGTGCAATGCCGCTATAAATATAATCGAGGGTTTCCGTGCGCTGCACAATGACGGCTACAGCTATCAGGATCTCAACAACGGAAACTTCTTCATTGATCCCAAGAACGGAAATGTCCTCATCTGCGACAACGACAACGTCTCCGAGAGAGGAGTGAACTTCGGTATTGCCGGAAAACAGCGCTATATGGCACCTGAGGTAGTCCTCGGCGGCGCTCCCGACAAGCGCTCGGACCGCTTTTCATTGGCAGTCATACTCTTCCGTATGCTCTTTATCGAGCATCCGCTCGAGGGCAAGTATTCGACTCCGCCCTGTATGACTCCGGAGCTCGAGAAGAAGTTCTACGGCACGGATCCGGTATTCGTGCTTGATCCCGAGGACGACCGCAACGCCGCAAACAATCAGCTCAACACGAACACCCTGCGTTTCTGGAAGATATATCCCGAGTACATCAGGGATCTCTTTGTTGAGTCGTTCAGCAAGAAATCCGTACAGCCGCCCTATGACCGCGTTATCGAGAGAACGTGGCTGGACGCCTTCGTGCGCCTGAGAAGCGAGACCGTTGCCTGCCCGCATTGCGGCAAGGAGACCTTCATCAGCGAGGGCTATACCGTGAGCTGTATGTACTGCGGCGGACCTCTTACCTGCCGCGGCGGCATCAAGTTCAAGAGATTTGAGGTGCCTGCATTCGGCGGAGTGAAGCTGTATGACGGACAGGTCAGCGAGACTGAGGGCGACTTCCACAGGATAGTGGGAGAGGTGGTCCGCAACAAGAAGGATCCGAGCAAGCTGGCTCTGAGGAACCTCACCGAGAATGTATGGAACGTAAAGCTTCCGGACAACAGCGTGAGAAGCGTTGAACCGGACGGAGTTATGCCGCTTATAAAGGACTTCGTGGTCAACATCGGAAACGCTGAGGGCACGGTCTACTGAGCAGAAGTAAAACTTAACAAAAAAAGCCGGACTTCTTTTTGAAATCCGGCATTTTTTATAAATCGTCGCAGAATAGCTTGACATCTGGACTTTAATGAGCTATAATAATATAATGTATCAATATGGAAAATTGTCGCTGTTATCAAGATATTATATCATACATAACGACGATTGTCAATAGGTTTTTGAAAAAATTTTCCGTAAAGCAATGGCTACGCTCCGCACATTACCGCTGACCGGCAGTGCTGCGGATAAGCAAAAATATAAGGAGGTTTCCGCCTATGGTGAATGTTACACCTAAGCAGCTGGGAAAGAATGTCAGAATGAGTTTCGGTAAGATCACCGAACCCCTCGAAATGCCTAACCTTATCGAAGTTCAGAAGAACTCGTTCAAGTGGTTCAGGGAAGAGGGACTCAGAGAAGTTTTCCGCGATATGACCGCTATCACAGACTATAACGGCAATCTCACGCTCACTTTCAAGGATTACCGCTTCGACGATACCCCCAAGTATACTCTTGCAGAATGTAAGGCAAGAGGTGCAACGTATCAGGTATCTATGAGAGCGACCGCTGTCCTCTACAACAACGAGACCGGCGCTATCTGCGAAAATGAGATCTATATGGGCGATTTCCCGCTGATGACCGACAGCGGAACCTTTGTTATAAACGGCGCTGAGCGTGTTATCGTATCACAGCTCGTCCGTTCACCCGGCGTTTACTACGCTTTTGAAAAGGATAAGACAGGTAAGGATCTCTTCAACACCACTGTTATCCCTAACAGAGGTGCGTGGCTCGAGTACGAGATGGACTCAAACGATGTTGTCTATGTCCGTATCGACAAGAACAGAAAGATCCCGATAACTACATTTATCCGTGCTCTCGGAGTAGGCTCCGATGAGGAGATCTATGAGCTCTTCGGTGAGGACGACCGCCTCAAGCAGACTATCCTCCAGAAGGATCAGACCAAGAACAATTCCGATGCTCTCATCGACGTTTACAAGAAGCTCCGCCCCGGCGAGCCCCCGACGGTAGAGAGTGCTGTTACACACCTCAACAACCTCTTCTTCGACGCAAAGAGATATGACCTCTGCCGCTTCGGAAGATACAAGTACAACAAGAAGCTCGGCATCGCTTCACGTCTTGCAGGACACCTCCTCGCAGAGCCCGTTATCAACCCCAATACAGGTGAGATAATGGCTGACGAGGGCGAGATCGTGACCTACGACAAGGCTTGTGAGATCGAGCAGGCTGGTGTTTACTACGCTTTCGTAAAGGTCGAGGCTAAGGAGTACTACACCGACGACCGCGGCGAGACCAATATCCGTATGGTACAGAAGGTCGCTAAGATCATCGGCAACGGTATGGTAGACATCAAGGGCTACGTTGATCTCGATACAGAGAAGTACGGCATCAACGAGAAGGTATCCTACAAGGTGCTCAAGGAGATCCTCGATACCTCCGCTGACGCTGATGAGCTCGAGGAGAACATCAAGAAGCGCGCTGATGAGCTCGTTCCCAAGCACATTATCCTCGACGATATCTTCGCTACAATCAGCTACTTCCTCAACCTCTGTGAGGGCGTCGGCACAGTTGACGACATCGACCACCTCGGAAACAGACGTATCCGCAGCGTAGGCGAGCTCCTCCAGAACCAGTTCCGTATCGGCTATGCCCGTATGGAAAGAGGTATCCGTGAGAGAATGAACATCCAGACTCAGGACGTAAATACTCTCACTCCCCAGACTCTTATCAATATAAGACCTATTTCTTCAGCTATGAAGGAGTTCTTCTGCTCCTCGCCTCTGTCACAGTTCATGGATCAGAACAACCCTCTTGCTGAACTTACTCATAAGAGACGTCTTTCAGCCCTCGGTCCCGGAGGTCTTTCAAGAGACCGTGCCGGATTTGAGGTCCGTGACGTTCATTACAGCCACTACGGAAGAATGTGTCCTATCGAGACTCCTGAAGGTCCTAACATCGGACTTATCTCCTACCTTGCTACATTCGCAAGGATCAACGAGTACGGCTTCATCGAGGCACCTTACCGCAAGGTGGATAAGGCTACCGGCATTGTTACCAACGAGGTAGTATATATGACCGCTGACACTGAGGACAACTTCATCGTTGCTCAGGCGAACGAGCCCCTCACTGAGGACGGCAAGTTCAAGAGACCTCGTGTAAATGCACGTTACCGTGAGCAGATCCTTGAGTGCGAGCGCGAAAAGGTAGACTACATGGACGTATCTCCTAAGATGGTCGTTTCAGTAGCTACATCAATGATCCCGTTCCTTGAGAACGATGACGCTAACCGTGCCCTCATGGGTTCAAACATGCAGCGTCAGGCTGTACCGCTCCTCAAGACCGAGCGTCCGTTCGTCGGAACAGGTATGGAGTACAAGGCTGCCGTTGACTCC